>JAAYTE010000181.1 GCA_012518175.1 Gammaproteobacteria bacterium
AAAAAGAGCTGGGTAATCGGGGTCGCCGCGCTCTACTGCCAGCTGTGCTAATAAAATATGCGTTTGGCTGGAGGGGAATTCAATATGGGTTTTGGCAGCACCACTAGCTACCGGCTTAGCTGTTACTGCCGCGGCGGGACCACTGGGTAGGCTGCTCGAGACTGCTTCGCTAATGGCTTTGGCTTGCGCCAGGGTTAAGTCGCCAACGAGGGCGATTTGCGCATTTTGCGCGGTGTAGTAGTTGCGGTGGAAATCTTGCAGCTGTTGGCGAGTGATAGTAGGAATTGACTGTGCGTCGCCCGCACTAGGGTGGGCATAGGCATGCTCACCGTACAGTTGCTCAAAGAGGGCTAATGAGGCCAGTTTTCCGGGGTTTTGCTTTTCGTACTCAAAGCCGGCTAAAAGCTGATTTTTAATCCGAGCCAGTGAGTCGGCCGGAAAGCTGGGTTGCGCGACCACTGTGCTAAACAATTCTAAAGCTGGCGCGCTAAGCTTGGGGTCGCTAAGGCTGCGCAATGTGACCACGGCCATATCGCGGTAAGAACCGCTGGAAAACTCCGCGCCGAGGTCTTCAAAGCGTGCAGCAATTTGTCCAGCATCGAGCTTACCACTGCCTTCATTGAGCATTGCGTTGGTTAGCCCAGCTAAACCGTAAGCTTGCTGATCCTTGCTGCTGCCTGCGGCGAAGGTTAAGCGCAGGTCAAACATAGGGAGTTCAGGTGCTGCCATAAACAACACCTTAGTGCCGGCCGCGGTGCGCCACTCTTGAATATCAAGGTTGCGCGTTACTGGATCTTGGTTGGACATGGCGGCTAAGCTGCTAATGCGCTGCTCTGCTGAACTGCCTTGCAGTGTTTGCCGGCTGTCTAGGGAGTGACAGCCAGCGCTGAGCAATAGTGCGGAGCTTAACAAGCCCGCAGTGAATATACGCAAGGACATCATGGGCGCGCCTCCTCAGGATGAATATATGCCGTGGTTAAGCGGGTCGGGATAAAAAACTTTTGTGCGGCAGCTTGAATATCTGCCGGTGTCACTGCCTCTAAGTCAGCAAGATTGCTCTCTTGGATGCGCCATGACAGTCCCACCGTTTCCAGCTGCCCAATTTGCGTGGCCTGACTGGTGATGGAGTCTTGCGCATACACTTCGCTGGCCAGCACTTGGGCGCGGACACGGGCCAATTCAGCGGCGCTCGGAGGGGTTTCTTGCAGTTGTTTTAATTGCTGCCATAGCCCAGCTTCAACTTCAGCGACGGTTTTACCTTTTTGCACGTTGGGCGTAGCCGATAATACAAATAAACTATCGCCACGGCTGAAAGCGTTATACCAAGCAGAGGCACCGGCTACTAACTCTTGCTCGCGCTCAAGCTGGGTAGGAATGCGCGAGCTGTTGCCGCCGTCTAATAGTGCGCTGATTAAGCGCAAGGCATGGACTTCAGTGGGGTTATCGCTGCTGGCTAAGCTGGGCACATTAAAGCCCATCATTAAACTGGGCAGTTGCGTTTTCAGGTACAGCGTAATGCTGCGCTCGCCGGGTTCATCCAGCTCAATGGGCTGTTTAACAGCAGGTAGCGGACGAGCGGGGATCTGCGCAAAATAGCGAGTCACCAGTTCTTTGACTTCGTCGGGCTGGACATCACCAACAATGACTAAAGTGGCGTTGTTAGGTGCATACCAGCGTTCATGCCAGTCCCGCAGATCGTCGATGGTCATGCGGTCTAGGTCATGCATCCAGCCAATGGTTGGAATGTTATAGCCGCTAGCAGGGTAGGCTAAAGCTTTGAAACGCTCATAAGCCAAACCGCTGGGGCGATCATCGGTGCGCATGCGGCGTTCTTCTTTGATCACCTCAATTTCTCGAGTAAACTCGTCCTCTGGTAAGGTCAGGCTGGCTAGACGGTCAGCCTCCATTTCTAGGGCCACCGCTAAGCGGTCGCGAGCTAGCACTTGGTAGTAGGCTGTATAGTCATCACTGGTGAAGGCGTTCTCTTGCGCGCCGAGCTCGCGTAAAATGCGCGAAGATTCACCTGGCCCAAGTTTGCTACTGCCTTTAAACATCATATGTTCTAAAGCATGGGCTAAACCGGTGCTGCCGGGTACTTCGTAACTGGAGCCCACTTTGTACCACAGCTGACTGACCACAACAGGTGCGCGATGATCTTCGCGAACAATCACCTTGAGTCCGTTATCTAAACTAAACTCGGTGGTGGCGGTCTGTGCCATGATGGGCGCAAGAAAAGTGCTTGAAAAAAGTAGTACGATGTAACGTAGATAAGTATTCATGTTTAAACCTTTTAAACTGCCCTCTGAGTTTAGCTACCAAGGGCTTAGAGGTGCTAGGATACGCAACCATTTTATTAACAACCAGATTGGCATATTTTGACTTAAAAATACCTGCCAGTTTGGTGATTAGCTGAGATAGCCTTTTTTATGTTTGGTTCCGGCGACGACAAAGCAAAAAAACCAGCGCCAAGCGCTGAATCTGAAACCCCTGCACAAGAGCAGCACACTGCAACTGCGCCAGAAAAGCCGGCCAAAAAAGGTCTGTTTTCTTGGTTTGGCCGCAAAAAAGCCACAGCAAAAGAAGAACAGTCTAGCGCAGTTGAGAGTACGCCTCCTGCAGAACTTGAGCAATGCGCTGAGCCAGTAGAACAGCCAACCGCAGAAAGTGTGGCTGTAGCAGAACGCTCTGAGACCGATGTGCAAACGGCAGCTGAGCCAGATGCAAACAGTGTTGTTATTGAGGCTGCAGAGCAACAACCTGAGGCAGTGGAGTCAACACTGGCATTGAGTTAGGTTGAGGCCGAGCCTAAATCAGAGCCAGAGCCAGAGCCAGAGCCAGAGCCAGAGTCAATTGCCAAAGTAGAAAATGAGGCACAGCCGCAACTCAAATCAGTCGAAACAGAACCTGCACTTGCAGCCAACCTGGCCGGTCAAAGCAAGCCACAAGGCAATAAGCTCAGTTGGTTTGCTCGGCTGAAACAAGGTTTAGCTAAAACCAGCTCCAGCCTCGGTGAGGGCATGGCTAGCCTGTTTTTAGGCAAAAAAGAAATTGACGATGACTTGCTCGAAGAGCTGGAAACCCGCTTGCTAACTGCTGACGTTGGCATGGAAGCAACCACCGCTATTATGGATAACCTGACCCGCCGAGTGGCGCGCAAGGAGTTGGCCGACAGTGGTGCGCTGTATCAAGCGCTACAAGATGAAATGGTCGATTTACTGCGTCCTGTTGAACAACCGATGACGATTAGTGCGGAGAAAAAACCTCACGTGATCTTGGTTGTCGGGGTCAATGGCGCAGGTAAAACCACCACTATTGGTAAGTTGGCGCAGCGCTTACAAAAAGAAGGTAAAAAAGTCATGCTGGCGGCAGGCGATACTTTCCGTGCCGCTGCCGTAGAGCAGCTGCAAGTCTGGGGTGAGCGCAATAATGTGCCAGTGATTGCTCAGCATACTGGTGCTGACTCTGCTTCGGTGATTTTTGATGCAGTGCAGGCTGCGCAATCCCGCGGCATGGATGTCTTAATTGCCGATACTGCCGGACGCTTGCACACCAAAGATAACTTGATGGAAGAACTGCGCAAAGTAGCGCGGGTGATGGGGCGTTTAGATGACAGCGCTCCCCATGAAGTACTGTTGGTCTTGGATGCCGGTACTGGGCAAAATGCGATCAACCAGACTCGCCACTTTAATGAGACTATTCCTGTCACAGGCTTAGCTTTGACTAAGCTGGATGGCACGGCCAAGGGCGGTGTTATTTTTGCTTTGGCTAAGCATTTTGCCATTCCTGTGCGCTATATTGGCGTGGGCGAAGGCATTGATGATTTACGCGACTTTGTTGCCGATGATTTTGTTGCAGCACTGTTTGCCGAGAAGGATTCTGCATGATTCGATTTGAGCAGGTCGAAAAACGTTATCCCAATGGACATGTTGGCTTGCATGAGTTGAGTTTTCGTGTGCGGCGTGGCGAGTTTTTATTTGTAACCGGTCATTCGGGTGCTGGTAAAAGTACGATGCTGCGTTTGTTATTGGCGATGGAGCGGCCAACCGGCGGTAAGTTATTATTGGCTGGGCAAAACTTAGCCAAAATCAC
>JAAYTE010000026.1 GCA_012518175.1 Gammaproteobacteria bacterium
GCTGCTGCACGTGAAATTTCATACTTCTTCGCAGCAACTGAAGTATGTGACCGCATCCGTTAATAACGGATAGGTAGTAAATAAAGGTGAATCCATGACTACGGTAACTGAAAAAGTTAATTTACTTGGCTTGACGCGTGAGAAGCTGATTGCATTCTTCGAATCTATTGGCGAGAAAAAATTTCGTGCTGACCAAGTAATGAAATGGATTCACCACTTTGGGGTCGATCAATTCTCTGAAATGACCAACGTGAGTAAAGCTTTGCAAGCCAAATTGGCCAGCTGTGCGGAAATTCGCGGTCCAGAAATTGTCAGTGAGGATATTTCCAGTGATGGGACCCGTAAATGGGTCATACGCGTTGCTTCCGGTAGCTGCGTTGAAACTGTATATATTCCGCAAGGTACGCGGGGCACTTTATGTGTCTCTTCCCAAGCCGGCTGTGCGCTAGACTGCAGCTTTTGCTCAACGGGAAAACAAGGTTTTAATAGTGATTTGACCAGTGCAGAGATTATTGGTCAGGTCTGGATTGCATCGAAATCTTTTGGCTCCATCCCCGGCACGGTAGAACGGGCGATCACCAATGTGGTGATGATGGGAATGGGTGAGCCACTGCTCAATTTTGATAATGTTGTTGATGCCATGAGCATAATGCTCGACGACTTAGGTTATGGTATTTCCAAACGTAAAGTGACGCTCTCAACGGCCGGAGTTGCACCAATGATTGATAAGCTTGGGGAGCATATTGATGTTTCTTTAGCGTTGTCACTGCATGCGCCGAATGATGAGCTGCGCAATACCTTGGTGCCGATTAATAAGAAATACCCGTTACAAGTGGTGTTGGATGCTTGTAAACGTTATGTCGCTAAGTTAGGTGATAAACGTTTTCTAACCATTGAGTACACCTTGCTGCAGGATGTGAATGACCATCAAGAGCATGCTGAGCAATTGGTTGATTTATTGCGAGACATGCCTTGTAAGGTCAATTTGATTCCATTTAATCCGTTTCCGCACTCAGGCTACGAGCGGCCGAGTAATAATGCTATTCGACGTTTTCAAGATACGCTGCACCATGCAGGGTATAGTGTGACCGTGCGGACCCCGCGTGGTGAAGATATAGACGCTGCTTGTGGGCAGCTGGTTGGGCAAGTGCAAGACCGTACGCGCCGTAGTGCCCGTTATATTGCAGTACGCCAAGTGAATGAGTAAATGAAACAGGTTGCTGGTCATGAGGCAGCATGTCGAACTTAAATGGAGTGGATATGATTGTTCGTGCAGGACTTATATTGTTTATTTGTGGTGTGTTAACTGCTTGTGTATCCAGCGGTAGCAAACCACCTTTGCGCACTGAAGAAGGCCGCCAACAAGCGCGCGATGCCTATATTCAGCTGGGCATTGGCTATTTACAGCAGGGCGTTACTGAACAGGCAAAAATGCCGCTAAAGAAAGCCTTAGAAATTGACCCCAATAGTGCCGATGCCCATGCGGCTTTAGCGTTAGTGTTTCAGAATGAATTGGAACCGCAGTTGGCGGATGAGCATTATCGTAAAGCTTTAGCGCAAGGAAAAAGCACTCGCATTCAAAATAATTATGGTGGTTTTTTATACCAGCAAGGCGAGTATAAGAAGGCCTTTAAAGAGTTTGAAGAAGCCTCACAGGATACTATGTATTCAGGCCGCTCACGGGTTTTTGAGAATATGGGCCTGACCGCGCTACGTTTGAATGATAAAGCCTTGGCACTGACTTACTTTGAACGCTCTTTGCGCTTAAACCCGCAGCAGCCTCGGGCGCTATTAGAAACAGCTAACCTTTTGTATGAGCGCCAAGAGTATGTGCCAGCACAGCGTTATTACCAGTCTTTTATGCAGCTGAGTGAGCATTCTGCGGCAAGCTTATTGCTGGGCGTACGCTTGGCGAAAATTTTTCAAGATCGCGATCAAGCCGCTAGTTTAGGGCTGCAGTTGAAGCGCCTGTATCCTGCTAGCGCTGAATATAAACAGTATCAATCGGAGCAGTGATGAGCGATACAGCCAAAGCAACAGAGACACCCATGCATACCGTCGGTGACAGTCTGCGTGATGCACGCACAGCTGCAAACTTGGGTGTGTCTGAAGTTGCCAGTAAGTTAAATTTAACCATCAGTGCGGTTGAGTCGCTAGAAGCCAACCAGTTTGAGCGCTTACCTGGCAATACTTTTGCCCGAGGCTATATTCGTAGCTATGCGAAGATTTTAGGTTTAGATGCTAATCAGCTGGCTCGGACTTTTGATCAGCAGGTTGGCAGTAGTGCGGCGCAAGGCGCTGTGCACAGTATTGATCGAGTTGGCGAGGCACGCAGTGTTTCCCGCGGCATGCTGCAGTTCAGTGCCTTTGTTATTTTGCTGATTATTCTCACTGCAGCCTATTATGCGTGGCAAACTTTTATGGCTGAGCAGCCAGAAATTGGCAACAAAACCGCTGTTTTTGAGCGGGTGGAAGTTGAGCGCGCTGATGGTTCAGTGCATGTGCAGACATTGGACGAGCTTGAGGATCAAGCGGTTGCTTTTGCTTTAGAGGCCAATTCAGCTGCTGAAGTGCTAACGCTTGAGGTTGAGAGCGGGAATGACACTGATGTCGAGCAACCCAGCGCATCGGCAATTGATTCAGAAACAACGGATGCCGATGCGAGGTTACCTGATCAAGGCGCATTAGCGGAGCCAGATAGTGCAACGTCGCAATCGCAGACTGCTGCAGAGTCAGTCACGCTGGCGCCAGGCATGGGTAACGCAGAATTGAGCTTTGTGCATGACTGCTGGGTGCGCGTGGCCGATGCTGATGGTAAAGAAATCAGCAGTGGCTTAAAGCGCGCTGGTGAGCAACTGAACATAACAGGTAAAGCACCTTTGGATGTGCACTTAGGCTACGCCAAGGGTGTGAGTATTCTTTATAATGGCGAGCCGGTGGACTTTAGTGCAGCGGTTCGCGGTGAAACTGCCAGAATTAAGCTGGGCCAATAAACATGCATACACAGTCTTTAATTAAACGCCGTCTATCACGCAAGATTTATGTGGGTTCTGTTGCCGTGGGTGGCGATGCACCGATTAGCGTGCAAAGCATGACCAACACCGACACCTGTGATGTGGATGCCACTGTTGCGCAAATTTTACGTCTTGAACAGGCCGGTGCAGATATCGTGCGGGTTTCTGTGCCGGATATGGAGGCTGCTGAAGCCTTTGGTCGAATCAAAAAGCAAGTGCATGCACCCTTAGTAGCAGATATCCACTTCGATCACCGAATTGCTTTGCGTGTGGCTGAGTTGGGTGTTGATTGCTTGCGGATTAACCCAGGTAATATTGGTAATGAGGCACGGGTTAAAGCTGTGGTGGATGCTGCCCGTGACCGGGGTATACCTATTCGTATCGGAGTGAATGCTGGCTCCTTAGAGAAAGACTTGCAAAAGAAATACGGCGAGCCCACCGCAGAAGCTTTGGTTGAGTCCGCTTTACGCCATGTTGAACACCTTGATCGCTTAAACTACCCAGACTTTAAAGTCAGCGTAAAAGCCTCTGATGTCTTTATGGCGGTCGCTGCATACCGTCAACTGGCGCAAGCCATTGAGCAGCCATTGCACTTAGGTATCACTGAAGCCGGCGGCTTACGCTCAGGTACAGTTAAATCCGCAGTTGGTTTAGGTATGCTCTTGGCTGAGGGTATTGGCGATACTATTCGCGTGTCCCTGGCCGCTGATCCAGTGGAAGAAATCAAAGTCGGCTTTGATATTTTAAAATCATTAAAGCTGCGTTCACGTGGTATTAACTTTATTGCTTGCCCAAGCTGCTCTAGGCAGAACTTTGATGTGGTGAAAACCATGAATGAGCTAGAGGAGCGCCTCGAGGACCTTCTGGTGCCGCTAGATGTGGCTGTTATTGGCTGCGTGGTCAATGGCCCAGGTGAGGCTAAAGAGGTTCATTTGGGCTTAACCGGCGGCTCGCCCAATTTAGTCTATATCGATGGCAAGCCAGCACAAAAGTTAAGTAACGAGAATTTGGTGGATGAGCTCGAAACGCTGATTCGTAAGCGTGCCAGCGATAAAATTGCAGAAGATGCAGCACTTATAGTGCGCAGTTAATCGTCAAGGAAATTTTGTGAGTAAACCATTACAAGCCATTCGCGGCATGAACGATATTTTGCCAGAGCAAACCCCGCTGTGGCGCTACTTTGAAAAAACTGTTGCAGAGCTACTGGATGGCTACGGCTATAAGCAAATACGTATGCCTGTTGTCGAATTCACTGAGCTGTTTCGCCGCTCCATTGGTGAAGTGACTGATATCGTCGAAAAAGAAATGTACACCTTTGCTGATCGCAATGGTGATTCGTTGACGTTACGTCCTGAGGGAACTGCTAGCTGTGTTCGCGCGGTGCTTGAGCATAGCTTAGCGGGCGGCGGGCAAATCCAGAAGCTTTGGTATCAGGGGCCGATGTTCCGCCATGAGCGTCCGCAGAAGGGCCGCTATCGCCAGTTTCATCAAATTGGTGTGGAAGCCTTTAATTTACCCGGACCTGATGTTGATGCCGAGCTGATTGTTTTAACGTGGCGTTTATGGAAAAAGCTTGGCATCAGTGCGCATGTTAAGCTGGAGCTCAACAGCTTGGGCACTTCAGCATCGCGCAGTGTTTACCGCGAAGCTTTAGTTGAGTACCTGCAGGCACGTCATGCGCAGCTGGATGAAGACAGTCAGCGCCGGGTGCTCACTAACCCGTTGCGGGTGCTGGACAGTAAAAATCCAGATACACAAGCCTTGTTGGTAGATGCACCGCAGCTGCAAGACTATTTAGATGAAGCGTCGCAAGCGCACTTTGCCGGTTTGCGTGCTCGACTGGATGCAGCAGGCGTACCCTATGTGATTAACCCGCGCTTAGTGCGTGGTTTAGATTATTACAGTGAAACAGTGTTTGAGTGGGTCACGGATCAGTTAGGCGCGCAGGGCACTGTGTGTGCGGGCGGTCGCTATGATGGCTTAATTGAGCAAATGGGTGGACGTGCAACGCCAGGTGTTGGTTTTGCCATGGGGATTGAACGCTTGATCTTGATGCTGGAAACTTTAGAGCAAGTCCCTGCAGAACTGTCGCGGCAAATCGATGTCTATTTTTGCGCATTTGGTGAGGCCAGTGAGCTGGCAGCCTTAGTCTTAGCTGAGCAATTGCGCGATAGCCAACCCCATTTGCGCTTGCAGGTGAATGCGGGTGGTGGCAGTTTTAAAAGTCAGTTTAAAAAAGCTGACAAAAGTGGTGCATTATATGCCTTAATATTGGGCGAAAATGAGTTAGAGTCACGCACAGTTGCGATTAAACCTTTACGCACTGACGCTGAGCAGCAGTCGATTACGTGGGATGCTTTAAGCGAATATTTGCGCAATAGCTTGCACGACGACGCATCAATTATTAACTAGGAGTACCAGCGTGAGCGACTACACTGAAGAAGAACAAATTGCGCGGATTAAAGAGTGGTGGCAGCGTAACGGTAAACCGCTATTAGCAGGCGGGGTTTTAGCGTTGGTGATTGTTTTTGGCTGGCAAGCATGGCAAAAACATCAAACCACGCAAGCACACACATCATCAGTGTTATACCAGCAGTTATTAGAGGTAACATTGCAGCCTAGTGCGCAGGTGGATGCACAGCAAGTGGCTAAACTCTTGGCTGAGCTTAAAAAAGTTAATCCAGATAATGCTTATGCGCAGTATGGCGCTTTGTTAGCGGTTAAAATTGCAGTGGATAACAATCAACTGGATGACGCAGCCTTAGAACTCAATGCTATTCTAGCCAAGCCGGCCAATGATGTTTTGGCAGAGTTAGCGCGGCAACGTTTAGCTCGCGTGCTGTTAGCCCAAGATCAAGCGGAGCAAGCCTTGGCATTATTGGATGTCAAAGTATTGCCTGCCTTTATCGCGACGCGAGAAGAATTACGTGGTGATGCTTTGGTTGTTTTAGATCGCCCAGCTGAAGCTAAAGCAGCTTATTTGCAAGCCCAGCAAGCACTGTCGCCTGAAGCAGCGGCCGGTAATTTATTAATGAAACTCGACAACCTCAGTGAAAAGGATGCCTAACTTGAAACGATACAAGTATATGGCAGTGCTTGCGGTAGCGCTGTTTGTAGCGGGCTGCAGTAGCGCTAGTAAAAAAGAGTTAAAGCCGCAGCCGCTGGAAAAAATAACTGCTGAAATTGAACTCAAAAAAGAGTGGAGCACCTCTGTAGGTGCTGGCCAAGGTAAACAATGGAATACATTAACGCCAGCTGTGGATGGTGATGTTCTGTTTGTCACTGATGTGAAAGGTCGGGTTTCGGCTCTGGATCGATTTACCGGTAAGGCACTGTGGACGCGTAAATTGAAGCTGGATGTCTCCGGTGGTGTTGGTGTGGGTTCTGGCATGGTGTTGCTGGGCACGCTGGATGGCAATGTGATTGCTTTAAATGCTGATACCGGTGAGGATTTATGGCGCAGCTCGGTCACTAGTGAGGTTTTAGCCGCGCCAGCAACTAACGGTGATGTGGTGGTCGTGCAGACTCAAGATGACCGTTTAATCGGCCTCGAAGCTGCCACCGGCCAGCAGCGCTGGATTTACGAGAACACCCCTGCAGTATTGAGTTTGCGTGGTACGGGCGCGCCGCTGGTAACCGATTATGTGGCTTATGCCGGGCTCTCCACAGCAAAAATAATAGCGGTGGATACTCAGCGTGGTCTACCGATTTGGGAGCAGCGTGTCACAGTACCAACGGGGCGTACTGAGCTTGAGCGAATTGTTGATGTTGACGGTGGTTTATTACTCACTGATAACACTTTATACGCAGTCAGTTATCAAGGTCGTCTTGCCGGTCTTGACCCACAAAGTGGTCAAGTAATGTGGCAGCGTGAAGCGTCCAGTTATGTGGGCGTAGGCGAAGGTTTCGGTAATGCTTATGTCAGTTTGGCAGATGGCACTGTAGAAAGTGTGGATGAGCGCTCGGCTACGGCAATGTGGAGTAATAAAGATTTATTACGCCGTGAGATTTCAGGACCTGCAGTCTTTTCCAGCTATGTTGCCGTTGGTGACAAAGAAGGTTACTTGCACGTGTTGAGCCAAGTGGACGGACGTTTCGTCGCGCGTAAAAAAATTGATGGTAAAGGACTGCGCGTCCAACCTTTAGTGGTTGGCGGCTGGCTGTATGTTTATGGCAATGGCGGCAAGCTGGTTGCTTTAACCATTAAGTAAGCAGTTGGGTAGCTTGACAGGTCAAACTATCTAACTAAGAGTTTAGCCGCTGTCGTTAGGTCGACAGCGGCTTTTGTGTTTTTTGAATTATCGCTGGAGGAGCCAATGGTTCCCGTAATTGCTCTGGTGGGCCGACCGAATGTCGGCAAATCGACGTTGTTTAACCGCCTGACTAGATCCCGCGATGCGATTGTAGGCGA
>JAAYTE010000027.1 GCA_012518175.1 Gammaproteobacteria bacterium
ATATTCGCTTATACGGTTTAAGCTTCTCTACCAGTTTGCCGACAGGTACGGCGTGGCAAGGGGAAGTCAGCTACCGTCCAAATATGCCGGTACAAATTAACACCCAGCAAATGACCTTGGCTTTAGCTGCTCCAGTTAATCCTGATGCGTCTGCTTGGCAGAATAAGCGCGCGGGTGCGATTCAAAAAGGTTATAACCGTAAAGAGGTTACGCAACTGCAAACCACTTTCACTCACTTCTTTGACCAAGTGTTTGGTGCTAGCCGCGCCACTCTGGTTGGTGAAGTTGGCTGGACCCATGTCGGTGGCTTGGAGAGTAAGCGCGATAAAAATAGTATCCGTTATGGACGAGACCCAATCTTTGGTGTGAATGGTAGTGCAGTTGATCCAGCAGGCACCTCAATGGCTAAGTATGGCGACCATGGTTTTGTGACTAAAAACTCATGGGGCTACCGTGTCCGCGGTATCTTAGATTACAGCGATGTATTCGCCGGTATTAACTTGCACCCAAATATGGCTTTCTCCCATGACGTGGATGGCTACGGTCCTAATGGTCAGTTTAACGAAGGCGCTAAAGCGATCAGCTTTGGCTTAGATGCTGATTACCAGCACACCTATACCGCCAGTGTGTCGTACACCAACTTCTTTGATGGCCGTTACAACACTCAAAAAGACCGCGACTTCTTAGCTGTAAGCTTTGGCGTGAACTTCTAATCACTGGGCCCAGTGTTGGCGTGGGTCAACGCTGGGCATTGTGTGTCTCCCAATTTTTTTACTCTTTAGGAAGACTTTATCAATGAAAACAAATAAAACTTTAATGCAAACTGGGGCGGTATTTGCACTGTCGTTGTTTGCTGGTAGCGTGATGGCTGCAGTTTCTGCAGATCAAGCAGCACAACTGGGTACAACTTTAACGCCATTTGGTGCTGAGAAAGCTGGTAATGCGGCAGGTACTATTCCTGAGTGGACCGGTGGTTTGGCTGTGGATGCCGCGCAAATTGATGCCCGCGGTTTTCTAGGCAATCCTTACGCAGATGAAAAACCTTTGTTTACCATCACTGCGCAAAATATGGATCAGTACAAAGAAAACCTGACGCCAGGTCAGCAAGCGTTGATGAAACGCTACCCTGATACTTACCGTATGCCTATTTATAAAACTCATCGCTCAGCAACTATGCCGGATGAAGTGATTGAGGCAGCTAAAGAAAACGCACTTAAGACCAAAATGGTGCAAGGTGGTAACGGTTTAGAAAACTTTAGAGTGGCCAATGCCTTCCCAATTCCACAAAACGGTTTGGAAGTGATTTGGAATCATATTACGCGTTACCGTGGTGGTAGTGTTAAGCGTGTTGTGACGCAAGCAACACCACAGACCAATGGTTCTTACTCGCTGGTTTACTTTGATGATGAGTTTGTGTTTCCAACTAAGCTCAAAGATTACGATGCAAGCAAGCCGAGCAACGTTCTCTTCTACTTTAAACAAAAAGTAACAGCACCGTCACGCTTAGCAGGTAACGTGCTGCTGGTTCACGAAACACTTGACCAAATTAAAGAGCCGCGTATGGCGTGGTTGTATAACGCTGGTCAGCGTCGTGTCCGCCGTGCACCACAAGTATCTTATGACGGTCCAGGTACAGCAGCTGATGGTTTACGTACCTCAGATAACCTCGATATGTTTAACGGTGCTCCTGACCGTTACGATTGGCAGTTGCACGGTAAAAAAGAAATTTATATTCCGTACAACAGCTTTGGCCTAGATTCACCTGAGCTTAAGTACTCTGACATTATTCAAGCGGGTCACATTAACCAAGACTTGAGCCGTTATGAGTTACACCGTGTTTGGCATGTGACAGCAACCCTGAAAGATGGTGAGCGTCATATCTATGCAAAACGTGATTTCTACATTGATGAAGATACCTGGCAGGCAGCAGAAATCGACCATTACGATGGCCGCGGTAACCTGTGGCGTGTTGCTGAAGCACACGCGGTGTATTACTACAACAAGCTTGTACCTTGGTACACCATTGAAACACTTTATGACCTGCAGTCTGGCCGCTACTTAGCCTTAGGTATGAAGAACGAAGAGAAGCAAGCTTATGAGTTTGGTTTTGAAGCCACCACCGGTGACTTTACTCCAGCCGCCTTGCGTCAATCAGGTGTGCGTTAATTAGCTTCCTGACAGGCGGTGTTTTATAAACGCCGCCATGCTGACTTTAAAGCCAAGCCAAGCCTAGTGCTTGGCTTTTTTGTGTCTGTGATTTATCACAAGCAAGGTCAGACATAGCAGCAGTGAAATTAAGGGCAGATCGATTAGAGGGGCTGCAACTTATTGCAGATAAAAAAAGACCCGCAAGTGCGGGTCAAAACCGTGTTTAGCCTGATGAGGAGATAACTTGAAAACCGACCTGTTGGTTTCTTCGTTACCAGCTGACCTTGCGATCAGTTGAGTTAATAATAACAATTCTCATTCTCATGTCAAGCCTTTAGCATGACAATGCTTAAACGCTTAATTTTGGCAGTGATCTGCTTGGTCGATTAAGGTGTATTAAGTGTGCAGACTAAAGCTACAGAAGATGGTGGTTATGCTAAGCTGCGCATCCGTTTGTTTAAGAGTTTTATGCGGTTATGAGTAAAAGCGAGAACCCAATTTTTAAGGTGATCTTTGTTAATCAAGGTCAGGTCTTTGAAATGTATGCAAAAGCAATTTATCAAAGCGATCTTTGGGGCTTTTTAGAGATTGAAGAGTTTGTCTTTGGTGAGCGCACACAGGTTGTGGTTGATCCCAGTGAGGAGAAGCTTAAGGCGCAATTTGAAGGTGTTATTCGCAGCTATGTGCCTTTACAAGCCATTGTGCGCATTGATGAAGTAGAGCGCTTAGGTGTAGCCCGCATCAGTGAAGCAGCTGCGGGCAATGTCATGTCATTTCCAATGCCAGTACCAGGTAAATAACTGGCAACTAGCATTTTTGCTGCGCTGTTTTCAGTTTGGCTCAGTGCCCTCAGTGCCCTCATGGCTTTCATCGCTGACTGAGTGGCGTTTGGATGTGGGCTTGATGGCAGGGAAGCGCGCTGAGGCAAAGCGCACCACCAAGACTGAAATGGCCAGTAATAAAATAGCACCGGAGACATAGACAACACCCATATTGGGCTCATTATGGTGGGAGATGTCTGAAATCATCAGGCGAGTCAATGCAGTAATTGCCACGTAAATTAAAAAGCGCACTGGCATATGGTTGGTTTTAAAGTAGATGCCCACCATGGCGCCTAATTCTAGGTAGATAAATAACAGTAAAATATCATCAATGGTTGCTGCGCCTTTGCTAAACATTTCCAACGCCGCCATGGTGCCCGCCCAAGCAGTAATGCCGCCAATGGCAAACAGCGCCAAATAATGGAAAGCCTCTACTAAGAGGTTGCCTACAGACTCAGCAGAGTCGTGCAAGCATGCCCGTAACTTTTCCACTCGATTATTTTTCACCGTCAATACTCCTTAAGTCGTGAGTCGCAGCATAACAAAAAACCTTGCTCTGTAGACATAAAAGCTGCGCCTTTAGCTGTTTAGCGGAGCCAGTAAGCTGGCTATGTCGGCACTTTCTAAGGTGGCGCTGGTGCTGCTGCCTGCCTCAAGAATACTGCGTGCTAGCGCGGCTTTGTGCTGCTGCAGGTGTTGAATTTTTTCTTCGACACTGCCGCGGGCAATGAGCTTATAAATAAATACAGGTTTAGTCTGTCCAATGCGGTAAGCACGGTCACTGGCTTGGGCTTCTGTGGCGGGATTCCACCAAGGATCAACATGAATTACGGTATCCGCAGCAGTTAAATTTAAGCCGACACCACCGGCTTTTAAACTGATTAAAAATACTGGTACCTGTCCTGACTGAAAGAGTGCCACAGGGCTGCGGCGGTCGCGGGTTTGGCCCGTAAGCTGGACAAAAGGAATCTGTGCTTTCTCTAGCTCGGCGGCAATTAAAGCCAGCATGCTGGTAAATTGCGAGAAGACTAAAATACGCCGTCCGCTGCTGGTAAAGCTACGTAACATCGCCATGAGGTGCAGCATTTTTGCCGAGTCCTGGCTGCTGTATTGTTCGGCGTCGGCGGCGCTCAGAAGGCGCAGGTCACCGCAGACTTGGCGCAGCCGTAAGAGGGCTTCAAGGACGACAAAGTGACTGCGAGCTAAACCAACCCGCTGTATTTCGTCACGAACTTTTTTATCCATGGCCAGGCGTAAGGTTTCGTAGCGATCACGTTGGCTGCTGGTTAAGTCTATGTATTGGGTTGTTTCGGTTTTTTCTGGCAGTTCGCTGGCCACTTGCTGCTTATCGCGTCTTAAAATAAAAGGTTTGAGACGTCCTTGCAGGTGGGCTAAGCGCTGCGCATTTTGCTGCTTTTCGATGGGGTGGCGATAGTGCTTATTAAAGCTTTTGGCATCACCGAGCCAGCCGGGCATCACAAAATTAAACAGCGACCAAAGTTCACTTAAATTATTTTCCAGTGGTGTGCCCGTTAAGCAAAGGCGTTGCTTGGCGTTGAGTTGGCCAGCGCATTGTGCAGCTTTACTGCGCGGGTTTTTAATAGTCTGCGCCTCGTCGAGGACGACAATATGCCAGTTTTGTGCCAATAAATGCTGGCTGTCACGGGAAAGCAGTGCGTAGGTGCTGAGGACAATATCAGCCTCGGTAATCTGCGCAAATAATGTTTGCCGTTGTGCGCCGTGTAAGGTCAAGACCTGCAGTTGTGGGGTAAACAGCGCTGCTTCGTCTTGCCAGTTGGCCAGAAGACTGGTGGGAACAATGATCAATGCCGGTTGTTGCAGACGTTGCGCATTTTTTTCACTGAGAATATGGGCTAGGGTTTGTAAGGTTTTGCCCAGCCCCATGTCGTCAGCTAAAACCCCGCCCATACCCATTTGCCGCAGGCTTTGTAGCCAAGTCAGCCCCTCATGTTGATAATCACGCAAAGTGGCTGTTAAACCAGTAGGGATTGGACTTAAGGTGTCTAGCGGTTGTGATAAGCGCTCGGCAAGTTGGCGGATGTTAGCACCGCCATGCCATTCAATGCCCTGTGCTTGTAAGTGTGTTAAGCGTGCAGCTTCTTGGCGCGGTAAGCGCAGGCTGTGTTCGTCAGTGATGGCTTCGCGAATATAAAGCTCAGCGAGGGTTTGGAGCACGGGGCGGATGCGAGCATAAGGCAGCGCCACACGCTGTCCGAGTTTGGCGATATACACCGCAGTGACTTCATGATCGTCGCGTTGTGCAAGGTAACTAGGGTCGAGCAATTGCGGCGACTGACGAATAAGCTGTAATAAAATCGGCAGCAAGCTAATGGAGTGCCCAGCCACTTCAATGCCCAACTCCAAAGAAAACCATTCTAAGCCAGGCGACTCATCAACATTGGCGTACCAATTGTCAATGGCTAAGAGGTTGAGCTGAAACTGCGGCAGCATGACAATCTGCCAGTTTTGTTCGCGTAGCTGCTGTAAGGGGTGCTGCATAAAGGCCAACCAGGCTTGCTCACTGGCTAACTCATAAGGATCACCTGCACTTTCTGGCACGGCCTCACTTTGCCGTAAAGATGCTTGCCAGCCAAACTGCTGCAGCTGTGTGCGGCACTGCTGCTCAAAGGCTAGGTCGCGGTAAATGCGCAAGCGCTGATAAGGGCCGGTACTGGCTAGAAAGTCAGTACTGGGTTTGCCGCTGCAGAGGTGACCTTGGTAATTAAAGGCTAGCGCTGCGCGGTGCTGGACTGTGGTGAGCGTTCGTCCGCTGCGCATATCGTAACGTTGCAGGGTTACGCTGCCGAAGGTCAGTTGTGGCGTGGGCGGCAGTACCGGTGCATCGCTAATGTGCAGTGTTTGTTTGGTGTTTGCTTTTGCTGGGTTTGGCGCGGTGCTGGCTGCACTCTGCGGTGCTTGGCCGAGCTGTTGTTGCTGCTCCAGAGTGAGTAGGGCGGCAACCACATGCTTACAGTTATAACCCACATAGCATGAGCATTGACCATTGATATCGTAATAACCGGCTTGCGCCAGTAGAGTGATGCGTTGTTGGTAACTTTTCTCTACCGAGCCACGGCAGCGGGCCTTGAGGGTTTGCTCTTGCAAGCTGACTAAGGTGCTGCGGCCCTGCGCAGCGTAGGCTTTGCCCCGTTTAAAATCGCCGTTTGCAAAGGCTTGCCGCCACTGCGCACACTGTAGTTGGTTAATATCTAGAGTCATAGGTCAATCAGTTATTAGACAGCTCAGTAGTATGGCATAAGCAGCTTAGCTGTTGTGCC
>JAAYTE010000182.1 GCA_012518175.1 Gammaproteobacteria bacterium
AATCCCAATACCTGGGGTGTCTTGGCTTTTTAACAGCTCGCTCAAATAGGTTTGTGCAGCTTCAGTAATATTAATCGTACTCATGGTAACTCCTCACAATCATGTACACAGTGTACGCTAGTTGGCCGGCATGAATAAAGACCCAGTAAAGCACTCAAGTAAAAATTGTCGAGTAAAAGTGCACGAATTCAGTTAATAGTGGCTTATTCGCCTCACAGCATTTCGTCGAGTGTTGGATACTGTTGCGCCAGTTTCTCGCCTGTAAACTGTACTTCACCTGCCTGTGACTGATTAAATAAACGCAGCGCAGTAAAGCGTGGGCGCTCGCCCATATCAAACCAATACCGAATGCCTGCAGGCAGGGTTAGTAAAGCACCTTTCGCGCACAGCACGGCATATACGTGCTGATCAATATGAAAGCTTAACAACGCACGCCCTGAGACAAAGCAGCGCGACTCATCTGCACTGGACACCTGCTCGTCGAGCCACTTAGCGCGCAATTCAGCTTTTTCTGGATGCGCCTCATCCATACTGATCACTTCTACACAGTCATAGCCTTGGCCTTGCTTCAAGTCGGCAATATCATCCGCGTAGGCAGCGACGATGTCCTCTGCAGACGATGCTGCAGTCAGTGGCTGCTTAGCTTGCCATTGCGCAAAGTGCACCCCTACCGCGGCCAAAGTGCTGCTGATGTCTTCAAAATGATTCAACACCTTCACCGCCTGCATAGGCTGGCTTGAGTGGTATACAAACAACTGGCTCATGGGCTGTGCTTCCCCCTAAAAATGTATAGCAAATGTATGTAAACGCTAAACCTATCGTACAGGCTCGCAGTTAGAACGTGCAGATAAACTCAAGCGTACACTTATAGCTCCAAGCCGCAGCCCCTCTGCAAACGGCTGCAGCGCTCGCTGTTACCTCTATTCAGTAGCAGTCACCGACACTGACTTAGAACTGCTCAATCCAAACAACATAATAAACGCCGCCAGCAGTGCAACTGCACCAGCTGAAGCAAAAGTATAAGCAGCGCCCAAAGTTTGCCAGCTATAGCCGGCATATAATGCACCTAAAGCCCCACCAATACCCGAGAATGAGACATACAGGCCCTGCCCTTGCCCTTGTTTATGCGCAGAAAAGTAACGCTGCACAAATAAAATAGCCGCCGCATGAAAACTACCAAAAGTAGCGGCATGCAGCAGCTGGATCAACAGTAGCAGCGACAGACTATCGGCATAAAAACCCAGCAACCACCAACGCAGCGCCGCCAAGAACAAGCTGATGACAAGAATCTGCTTAATGCTCATTCGCCGCAACAGCCACGGCATTATCGCAAACAACACAATTTCAGCCAGTACACCAAACGCCCATAGCCAACCAATAATCGTGCGTGAATAATCCAGATCAATTAAATACAGCGTCAGAAAAGTGTAATACGGGCCATGCGACAGCTGCATCAGCGTTACGCAGGTTAAAAACACGACAATAGGCCCTAGCGCGGTTTTCGTCAGCCTTTGCCCAGTGGTTGTTAACAGTGGCTCAACTCGGGACTGACTGACTGGCGACGGCACCCAGAAACTACTCAACACAATCCCACTCATCACCGCCAGAATTGCCCAAGGGTAGTAATCCAGACCTACCTCGTCAAACACATAGCCAAAGCCAATCACCACCAGCATAAAGCCAACAGAACCCCAAAGTCTGAGCTGACTGTAGCGCTCCCTTTGCGCCCCCAGATAGTCCAAGGTGATGACTTCAAATTGAGCCAAAATGGCATGCCAAAAAAACGCATGCAGAACCATTATCATCGCCAGCCAAGCAAAACTCTTACCCCAAAAAATCAAGGTAAAAGACAACAAAGTGCAGATGGCGCCAAAACGCACAATGGCCAAACGTTTTTGCGTGCGGTCAGCTAACCAAGCCCATAAATTAGGCGCAATACAGCGCATCAGCATAGGGATGGCAATTAACTCACCGATACGTGCTGCAGAAAACCCTAAATGATCGAAATACAGCGCCAGAAAAGGTGCAGTAGCGCCGAGCAAGGCAAAGTAGAAAAAATAAAAACCGGATAAACGCCAATATGGCAAACCTGTGTGCATGCTTCAGCTTGCCTCGCGCCGTGGCGGCTTGAGCCAACCACGGCGATTTTTAGATAAATGCGCTTTACAGTTGCGGCAAAACTGGGGTGCTAACCTGCACTTCAGCGTTTTGTCCACGGTGACGCAACAAATGATCCATCAGAACAATGGCCATCATCGCCTCAGCAATGGGGGTTGCACGAATTCCCACGCAGGGATCGTGACGGCCCTTAGTGATCATCTCTACAGGTTGCCCGGCAGTGTCAATGGAGCGGCCCGGTGTGGTGATACTGGAGGTTGGTTTTAAAGCCAGATGCGCCACAATCGGTTGCCCAGACGAAATACCGCCCAAAACCCCACCGGCGTGATTGGACAGGAAGCCTTCAAGGGTCAGTTCATCACGGTGCTCAGTGCCGCGCTGCGCGACACAGGCAAAACCTGCGCCCACTTCAACCCCTTTTACAGCATTAATACTCATCAATGCATGGGCTAAGTCAGCATCTAGACGGTCAAATACAGGCTCACCCAAGCCAGGCATCACCCCTTGCGCCACAACAGTGATTTTTGCACCAACAGAGTCCTGATCGCGGCGCAGCTGATCCATGTAAGCCTCAAGCTCGGCCACTTTATCTGGATCAGGACTAAAGAATGCATTGTCATGCACCGCATCCCAGCTTTTAAAATCAATTTCAATGGGGCCCAGTTGACTCATATAGCCTCGTACCATAATGCCCTGTGTTGCCAAGTATTTCTTCGCGATCGCACCGGCAGCAACACGCATTGCGGTTTCACGCGCAGAGCTGCGCCCGCCGCCCCGATAGTCGCGCTGGCCATACTTGTGGTGATAGCTGTAATCGGCGTGGGCCGGGCGAAAGATATCTTTAATGGCCGAATAGTCTTTCGACTTCTGGTCCGTATTGCGAATTAATAAGCCGATCGGGCAGCCAGTGGTTTGCCCCTCAAAGACGCCAGAGAGGATCTCAACTTGATCAGGCTCTTTGCGCTGCGTGGTATGTCGGCTGGTACCGGGTTTGCGACGATCGAGGTCATCTTGCAAGTCTTCAGCTGATAACGGCAGCCCTGGCGGACAGCCATCAACAATGGCAACTAACGCAGGGCCGTGACTTTCCCCAGCGGTGGTTACGGTAAAAAGCTTGCCAAAGGTATTCCCGGACATACACACTGCTCCGTGTTATATAAAAGATAATTGCGCAGTATACCTGTACCTAGAAGATTCTGGCACCTGCATAACGTTTGATGGCGGCTGGCCACCCTTTAGTAGCAGGTAGCGCTGTCGATACCCTTGTTAATACGTCTTTTGATTAAGTGAAAAAATGAGTACTTCAACAGTCCAAGTAGCGCCTGCATCAAGCGCAAGTACAGCACAGGATAATCCCCCCGAGCACCCATGGGCGGGCTTGCCAGCAGAGCAATTTCGCCTGATCCGCCTCAGCGCCTTACCAGCAGACCGTGCAACCGGCTTGAGAGCTTTGCGCTTTGTCAGTCTTGGCCGTGTTGAACGGCACAGCAAAGCCGAAAGCTTTCTGCGTTTAAGTATTGACCTGCCCGAGCAAAAGACGCAAAAAGAAGTCAATACTCTTGAGGTGTGGGCCGACCACCAAACACAGCAAATACGCATTAATACTGATTTACCATTGCGCACTGAGCCGGCCAACCGAGGCCTGGGACGTTTTTTAATTGCTCAAGCTGTGCTTTGGGCACGCAAGTATTGGAACCACTACAGCGTTGCTGAACAAACCTTACTCATTAAGCATGCCAGCGACGATGCAGCACGTTTACGCCGTGATCATGCGCTGCAGGCGCAAGGATTTAGCATTACTTATGAAGATGCCGTGCAAATGCGGGCTGTCTGCTCAGTAGGCCGCGTCAGCCAATTGCACAGCGACTGGAATGAAAATAAAGTTACCGTCATCAGCACCCTCGACAGCGCCTCGATGTTGCAAACTGCCGATAAGAACCTCAACGAGCAAAGCGCGCAGATCAAAAAGCTTACCGATCGCATTGAACGCTTCAAAAGTGAAGACAGCACCCTGCGCTTCACTATTTCGATGCTGGCTATTTTTGCGGTATTCCAAGCAGCGCTGCTGATTTGGATTGCCACGCGCTAGACAGTAACTTGACGCTGCTGTCTTTACTGAACTTACTCCGCGTCTACTAGCTGGCAAGCAAAGCATTGCTGAGCGGTAAGCGCCAAGACAGCATTGCCCACTTGGGAGTGCTCAAGCCAGCTAAAATCAACCGCAGGAAACAACGCTTCCAGCTCATTGGCATGCTTGCCTACTTCCAGCACCAACAAACCTGTGCTCGTTAAGTGTTGGCCTGCATTTTGTAAAATATGCAGGATAAACTTAAGGCCACCACGCTCGGCCGTACGGCTTTCTTGTGGCTCATACTGAAACTCACGGGGCAACTGCGACCAGTGTTCAGTTTCTAAATAAGGTGGTTTGCAGACAATCAAATCAAAACGTTGCTCTGCGAGCTGAGCAAACATATCACTGCGCAAGGTACTTACACGCTCACCCAAGTGGTGCAAAGCTATATTGTCTGCAGCCACCTCTAAGGCTTGCGCAGAAATATCTGCCAACAGCACTTCGGCATCCGGAAACTCAATGGCACAGGTAATCCCCAAGCATCCAGAGCCTGCGCATAAGTCTAAAATGCGCTGCGGTGTCTGACTCAACCAAGGCGCAAATTGCTGGGGAATTAACTCTGCCAAAGGCGAGCGCGGCACCATCACGCGCTTATCAACTTTAAACAACAAGCCTGCAAACCATGCCTCGCCAAGCAAATAAGCAGCAGGAATACGCTGTTCTATACGTTCTTTTAAAATATTTTGCACCAGTACATGCTCATCTGTATGCAGATTGCAATCCAGGTACTTATCATGCAGCTCATAGGGTAAATGCAAGCTACCCAGCACCAATGTCCGCGCCTCTTCAAAAGCACTTTCAGGGCCATGCTCAAAAAACAGCTGCGCGCGGCTAAATTGACTCATCGCCCAACGAATATAATCACGCAGTGTCGCTAATCCAGAGTTACTCACTGATTGTCCCCGTGCTGTTATGCGAGTGACCCACTGTCTTCGCAAATATGTGGTTAATACTCATCACGTCCTTCTAGCATATGGCGCTTTAGCAGCACATAAAGCGCACCCGTTCCGCCGTGCCGTGGCACGCATGAAGTAAAGCCTAAAACTTTCTCATGCTGACGCAACCATGTATTGACATGGCTTTTAATCATCGGCTTTTTACCGTCCAAACGTGCAGCCTTACCGTGTGTGACCCGCACACAACGCACCTCTAAGCGCAGTGCCTCTTCAATAAACTCTCGCAAAGTAGCGCGTGCTTTTTCTACTGTCATGCCATGCAAGTCTAAACTGCCCTCAAAGGCAATTTGACCGGCCTTCAGGCGTCGTAACTGGCTGTCTTGTACACCATCACGGGCCCAATACAGCGCATCTTCAGCGCCCACATCCAAGACAAACTGGTCCGATAGGCCATCAACAACCAGTTCGCTGGCGGACGATTGTAAGGCATTTTTACGATTCATTTGCTGGACTGCGCGATTGGGCTTGGCCTTACCTACATCCGCTTGATCCACATGGATACGACGCACGCCCTGCATTTGCTGTGCAAATAAAGATAAATCATCATCTGGCATAACGCCCCTCCTTTTTGTTGAGCTCAATTGTACCTGCATTCACTCAACACAAACAAAAACGCCCCAACTCGTGGGGCGTTTTTTAAGCGTCAGCTTAGATTACATTTTTGCAATCATTGCATCGCCAAACTCAGAGCAAGATAGCAACTTAGCGTCGTCCATCAAGCGCTCAAAGTCATAGGTCACAGTCTTCTCAGAGATTGCGCCATTGATACCATCAATCACTAAATCAGCTGCTTCAGTCCAACCCATGTGACGTAGCATCATTTCTGCAGAAAGGATCAAGGAGCCTGGGTTCACTTTATCCTGACCTGCATACTTAGGTGCAGTACCGTGAGTTGCTTCGAACATAGCAACGGTGTCAGACAGGTTTGCACCTGGCGCGATACCGATACCACCAACCTGCGCAGCCAGTGCGTCAGACAGGTAGTCACCGTTCAGGTTCAAGGTTGCAATCACATCATACTCTGCAGGGCGCAGGATGACTTGCTGCAACATAGCATCAGCAATACCGTCTTTAATGATGATGTTCTTGCCTGTTTTTGGGTTCTTTAGCTGCATCCAAGGACCGCCATCCAACAACTCAGCACCGAACTCATCACGGGCAACTTCGTAGCCCCAATCTTTGAAGGCACCTTCGGTGAACTTCATGATGTTGCCTTTGTGCACGATGGTCAGAGAATCACGATCGTTATCAATCACGTACTGCAGAGCTTTACGCACTAAACGCTTAGTACCTTGCTCAGATACTGGCTTAACACCAATACCGCAGTTTTCGGTAAAGCGAATTTTGGTAACGCCCATTTCTTCTGTGAAGAACTTGATAACTTTATCTGCTTCTGGTGTACCTGCTTGCCACTCAACACCCGCGTAGATGTCTTCTGAGTTCTCGCGGAAAATCACCATATCAGTGTCTTGCGGGCGCTTAACTGGGCTTGGTACGCCTTCGAACCAGCGTACTGGACGCAAGCACACATACAGGTCTAACTGCTGGCGCAGCGCAACGTTCAATGAACGAATACCACCGCCAACTGGCGTAGTCAAAGGACCTTTGATAGAAACAACATAGTCACGTACTGCTTCTAATGTTTCTTCTGGCAACCAGGTTTCTGAATCGTAGACTTGGGTCGCTTTCTCACCAGCGTACACTTCCATCCAGGAAATTTTACGCTCACCACCGTAGGCTTTTTCTACAGCAGCATCGACCACTTTAATCATTACAGGACTGATGTCCGTTCCAATACCATCACCTTCGATGTAAGGGATGATTGGGTTGTTTGGTACTGTTAAAGTCATATCTGCATTAACGGTGATTTTGTCACCGGCTGGCACTTGGATCTTTTGGTATCCCATGCTGGACTCCGTCATTTACGTGGTCTTTAAAAGTCTGTCACGCGTGTGGCCTGACAGCAATAATTCAAACTTAATCGGCATGTATGACCTCTGTATTACAAAAAAAGTCACACATGCAATTCGACCCACCGCAGCGCTTTTAGCACTTTGGCGCAGTCTGTGCAGCGCGTATCATACACTCTTTAAACAATCGCCGAATAGATAGCTGTAGTCAAACTATTCATTCACTACAGGTATTTACATGCTTAACAT
The DNA here is from genome assembly GCA_012518175.1 of Gammaproteobacteria bacterium. GTDB lineage: Bacteria > Pseudomonadota > Gammaproteobacteria > Pseudomonadales > Pseudomonadaceae > Denitrificimonas. The sequence continues at coordinate 7,365 of JAAYTE010000182.1, forward strand.
CGTGTAAATTCGATTATTTTACACGCAAGTGTAGCGAAAACACCAAATCCTGTAGCCCCTACCCAGTAAAGAGGTGACTGATGACACGCTTCACTCCGCATATCACTGTAGCCACAATTATTGAGCAAGATGGACGCTTTTTATTCGTCAAAGAGCATGCTGAAAAACATATTGTATTAAACCAGCCTGCAGGCCACTTAGAAATGGACGAAAGTCTAATTCAGGCAGCAATTCGTGAAACTTTAGAGGAAACAGGCTGGGATATTGAGATCACGCACCTGGTAGGCATCTATTTATATACCGCCCCAAGCAACCAAGTGACCTATCAAAGGGTTTGTTTTGCCGGCCGCCCTGTGGCACAGCGAGAAAATCACCCTCTAGATGAAGGCATTATCGCACCGGTCTGGCTCAGTCGTGATGAGCTGCTCAGCAAGCGTGATATGTGGCGCAGCCCTATGGTCTTGCGCAGCCTTGATGATTACCTTAGTGGCGCGCATTTCTCACTTGATCTGTTTAAAGACTGATACAGCGATTTAGCCGTGCCTCTTAAGTAAGTAGCGTAAACCTGCTAGAATCCCATTCTTTAATTAGCCTATTTAGATTGCCATGCATACTCCTTCTGATACTCGTGTAATTGTCGGCATGTCCGGCGGTGTTGATTCTTCTGTTGCTGCTTTGTTGCTGATTGAGCAGGGCTATCAAGTGGAAGGCCTCTTCATGAAAAACTGGGAGGAAGATGATGGCACTGAATACTGCACCGCCAAGGAAGACTTGGCTGACGCACAAGCAGTCTGCAACACCTTAGGCATTAAACTGCATACGGCAAACTTTGCTGCCGAGTACTGGGATAACGTTTTTGAGCACTTTCTCGAAGAGTATAAAGCTGGGCGCACACCCAATCCTGATATTTTATGCAACCGCGAAATAAAATTTAAAGCTTTCTTGGATTACGCAGAACAGCTAGGCGCACACATGATCGCCACCGGGCACTATGTGCGCCGCCGCGACGTTAATGGCATTAGTGAGCTACTCAAAGGCGTGGACAGCAACAAAGATCAAAGCTATTTTTTGCATGCTGTAGGTGGCGAGCAAATTCATAAGTCGTTGTTCCCCGTTGGCGAGTACGAAAAACCCGCAGTGCGTGAACTGGCTGAGCAACACGGTCTAATTACCGCCAAGAAAAAAGACTCTACCGGTATTTGCTTTATTGGCGAGCGCCGTTTTACTGATTTCCTCAAGCAATACTTACCTGCGCAACCTGGCGTGATCGAAACTGTTGATGGCGTCGAGCTTGGTCAACACAGCGGCTTGATGTACCACACCATTGGTCAGCGCCAAGGTTTGGGTATTGGCGGCTTAAAAAATGCCAGTGAAGAAGCGTGGTATGTATTAGCGAAAGACCTAAACCGTAATGTTTTGATCGTCGGTCAAGGCAACGATCATCCATGGTTGTTTTCGCGCACACTGGTTACCCGAGACGTGAACTGGATCAATCCAGTGGACCTCAGCAGCCTAGACAACCTCAGCGCAAAAGTACGCTATCGCCAAAGCGATCAAGCGTGTCGTATTGAGCACACAGAAGACGGTTACATCGTTACTTTTGAACAGCCACAGCGCGCCGTAACTCTTGGACAGTCCATTGTCTTTTACCACGGCGATATTTGCCTGGGCGGCGGCGTAATCGAAGCCACGACCCCTTGGGATGAGAGCATTCAACGACCATGAGCCCACTTCAAGAGCAATTAACCGCCCTCGCCGGTGTTTTTCAAGCGGCTGCCTTAGTTAATAAGCTTGCACATACCGGCCAAGTCAGCGATGCCGCTTTAAGCTACATGCTGCAAACCCTTCTAGTGCGCAACCCCGCCAGCACTATCGATGTGTATGGCGGTGATGATCTGGGTTTAAACGAGGGGTACAAGCTGATGCAAGCTATTTTGGAGCGCAATAATGACAATCTCCCACGGGAGAGCTTGCGCTACGTAGTTGGCATGCTCAGCTTAGAAAAACAATTTGCTCGCCGCGACGACTTATTGGAAATCGCCGGTAAACGCTTGCCACAAATTGAACAACAAGTTGAGCTGTATGGCTTGTCCAGCGATAACATTGCTGCATCGTTTGGCGGACTGTACCAAGACACCATCAGCACCTTTAAGCAACGTATTCAGGTACACGGTGATATGCGTTTCCTCCAGCAGGACGCCACTGCGGCGAAAGTACGCGCTTTACTGTTTGCCGGAATTCGCTCCGCTCGTTTATGGCGGCAACTGGGTGGGCGGCGCTGGCATCTGCTGACTAAACGCAGCAGTATGCTCAACGAGTTACGCGCCCGACATTTATGACCGAACGCAGCATGCGCCCATTGCAGGGGGCTGCGTTATTGGCCTTATCTGCTCTGTTATTTTCAGGTATGGGCGTTTTAGTGCGCGAAGCCTCAGCCACTGTTAACAATGAAAACATAGTCTTTTTTAGAAACATTGTCGGGGTATTTTTCTTTCTACCCTTATTGCTTTCTAAAGGTTTGCGGCCCTTTAAAACCAAACGCTTAAAATCACACCTGCTGCGTACCACTTATGGCTTAGCGGCCATGTACTGTTTCTTTTATGCCATCGCTCACCTACCCCTTGCTGACGCTATGGTCTTCACCTACTCCGCCCCTGTTTTCACCCCTATCATTGCCTACTTTTGGTTAAAAGAACCACTGACCAAGCGCATGCTGGCTTTTTCAGTACTGGGCTTGCTCGGGGTTATTTTGGTGGCTAAACCCAGTGACGCCATCTTCGGCAGCTTATCTTTAGTAGGCCTTGCTGCGAGCTTATTGGCGGCCTCGGCGTTCGTTTCAATTCGCGAAATGAGCAACACAGAGCCCGCTTACCGGATGGTGTTTTATTTTGCCTTATTTAGCAGTTTAATATCTGCAATACCGCTGCTTTGGGCTTGGCAACCACTCAACCAGCAGCAGCTTATTCTTTTATGTGCCGCGGGCTTGTTGGCAGCTTTAGCACAAATCATTATGTCGCGCGCTTATTCGCTGGCCCCGCCGGGCTTGATTGGTCCTGTGGCGTATTTGGCCATTGTCTTTGCCGGCGTTTTTTCATTTTTCCTTTGGGATGAAGTGCCAGATGTGGCATCTATACTTGGCGCAGTACTGATCTTTACTGCCAGCACCTTAGCCGTACTCTGGCGTAAACACTGAAATCCAGCTGGCTTTTGATGTACACTGTGCGCCCTATTTATTCATTGTTTGTTAGAGAACGTATCATGCAGCTTACCTCGCTTACCGCGGTTTCCCCCGTTGACGGCCGTTACGGCAGCAGAACCACCGCACTGCGCCCTATCTTTAGTGAATACGGTCTTATTCGTAATCGTGTCTTGGTTGAGGTTCGCTGGCTACAGCGCTTAGCCGCACACCCCAGCATTGCTGAGGTGGCACCGTTCTCCGAGACAGCAAATGCTGCGCTAAATAAGCTGGCGGAAGACTTTCAACTTGAGCACGCCGAGCGCGTAAAAGAGTTTGAGCGCACCACCAACCACGACGTTAAAGCGGTTGAGTACTTACTTAAAGAGCAAGCGCAAAAGCTTCCAGAGCTGCAGAAAGTTACTGAGTTTATTCACTTTGCTTGCACCAGTGAAGACATCAACAACCTCTCGCACGCTTTAATGCTGCGCGAAGGCCGTGACGATGTCTTACTGCCCTTAATGCGTAAATTAGCGCAAAGCCTGCGTGAGCTCTCGGTTGAATTTGCTGATGTGCCGATGCTGTCACGCACCCACGGTCAACCTGCTTCGCCCACTACTTTGGGTAAAGAGTTTGCCAACGTGGTGTACCGCCTTGAGCGTCAAATTGAGCAAGTGGCTGCGATCCCGCTGCTAGGTAAAATTAACGGCGCAGTGGGTAACTACAACGCTCACCTGTCTGCTTACCCTGATATCGACTGGGAAGCCAACGCCAAAGAGTTTATCGAAGGTGATTTAGGTTTAACCTTCAACCCTTACACCACGCAAATCGAACCACACGACTACATTGCAGAGTTGTTTGATGCTGTGGCACGTTTTAACACCATCTTGATCGACTTCGATCGCGATGTCTGGGGCTATATTTCACTGGGTTACTTCAAGCAGAAAACCGTCGAAGGCGAAATCGGCTCATCCACCATGCCGCATAAAGTGAACCCGATCGACTTTGAAAACTCGGAAGGTAACTTAGGCATTGCCAATGCTATTTTCCAGCACTTAGCTAGCAAGCTGCCAATTTCACGCTGGCAGCGTGACCTCACCGACTCCACTGTGTTGCGTAACTTGGGTGTCGGCATGGCGCACAGTGTGATTGCTTATGAAGCCACTCTTAAGGGTGTCGGCAAGCTTGAAGTCAATCCACAAAAAATCGCTGAAGACTTGGACAACTGCTGGGAAGTTTTAGCCGAGCCGGTGCAAACCGTAATGCGCCGCTACGGCATTGAAAACCCCTATGAAAAACTCAAGGATCTCACCCGCGGTAAAGGCATCAGCGCTGAAGCTCTGCAAGTTTTTATCGAAACCTTGGATTTACCTGAAGAGGCTAAAGTGCAATTGCGCGCACTCACGCCAGCCAACTATATTGGTAATGCAGTGGCACAAGCCAAGCGCATTTAAGGTTATTTGAGCGTCCTAACGCCCGGCTCAAACCGGGCGTTTTACTATCAGTACACATAAGAGAATCAATCACTTGTCCACATCTATTGACACACCACTTGAGATTCTAGGTGGTATTAGCGCCGAAGTGTTTCTGCGTGATTACTGGCAAAAGAAACCTCTACTGATCCGCCAAGCAATCCCTAACTTTGTCAGCCCTTTAGATGGCAATGACTTAGCAGGACTGTCCTTAGAAGAGCTGGTTGAGTCACGCATCGTCCTTGAACACGGCGAAACACCCTGGCAACTACGCCAAGGTCCTTTCACTGAAGACACCTACAGCAGCCTGCCAGAACGCGACTGGACTTTACTAGTACAGGCGGTTGATCAGTTCAGCCCTGACGTTGCCGAAGTGCTTGAGCATTTTCAGTTTTTACCCAACTGGCGTATTGATGATGTAATGATCAGCTTCGCTGTGCCTGGCGGTAGCGTTGGCCCACATTACGATAACTACGATGTATTTTTATTGCAGGCCGAAGGTCAGCGCCAATGGAAAATTGGCCAAATGTGCAGCGCTGAAAGCCTATTGCTGGAACACCCTGACCTGCGCATTCTAAGTGACTTTAAACAAACCGATGAATGGACCTTAGAGCCTGGCGACATGCTGTATTTACCGCCTCGCTTGGCCCACTGGGGAATCGCACAAACTGATTGCATGACTTGGTCAGTGGGCTTTCGTGCTCCCTCAAGTGCCGAGGTCGTGACCCACTACGCTGATTTTGTCGCCCGCTTTTTAGCCGATGAAGAACGTTACAGTGATAGCGCAATGTCGCCGGTGAGCAACCCAAACTATATTCGTCCCGAAGATGTTCAGCGCCTGCGCCAACTGATCAATGAACAACTTGATGATGACCGCATGCTCCTCACCTGGTTTGGTCAGTACATGACTGAACCTCGCTACCCGGAGCTGCTTAGCGGTGTTGAAATCGACCCTGTTAGCCTGCAGCAAGCCTTAGAACAGGGTGCAGTTTTCACCCGCAATCCCACTGCGCGCCTGGCTTGGAGTAATATTGAGCTGGACGCAGAGTCTGCCGCAGTGTTTTTTGTCAGTGGCAACAGCCGTATTGTCAGTGAGCATTTGGTGGTATTGCTTGACCTGTTGTGCAGCACCGATGCTATGCACATAGATAATTTAGAATCTTGGCTCGATGATGCAGAGGCCACTACTCTGCTCTGCGAGCTGATTAAACAAGGAAGCTTGGAGTGTCTCGATGAGTGATGTGCACATTCGTATAGCCGATTGGCATAAAGATAATGCCGATTTACGTCGTATTCGCGAAAGCGTTTTCATCCAAGAACAAGGGGTTACGCCCGAGCAGGAATGGGATAGCGATGATGCCTCGGCAATCCACTTTCTAGCCTATGAAGGTGACTTTGCAATTGGCACCGCTCGCCTTCTAGCCGACGGCTGCATTGGGCGCGTCTCAGTACTCAAAGACTGGCGCGGTCTGCACGTGGGCGAAAAACTGCTGTTAGCGGCAGTCCAAGAAGCTGAACGTTTAGGTCTTAAGCAGCAAATTCTCACGGCGCAGGTACATGCCGCAGGCTTTTATGAGCGTTTAGGTTTTACTGCAGTCAGTGAAGAGTTTCTTGAGGCCGGCATCCCGCACATTGATATGCTGCGTAACAGCGACTAAAACCTAGCAGGCATAAGCATGGATAAACCCCGCCCAACAACTCATACATCCAGCGCAGAACAGACCCCTGACCTGCCCGCCATTGAGTTTGTTGCGCAGGGTTCTTTTCGCATTCACAATCCCGACACCAGCCACTCACCCAGCAGTTGGGAGCCAGCACCGCAACAGCTGGGTGTAGACCGCGAGCTGATCAAGATTGATAGCAGTGAAGCAGTACGCAGCCATACTCTAGCCCTTATGCTACAAGCACAAAACAGCCTGTGCATTTACTCTGCTGATTTAGAAGCTGAATTGTATAATCACGCCTGCATCGTGCAAGCCTGCACTGAGCTGCTACTCCAACACCCAAAAAAAACATTACGTATTTTACTTCGCGACACCTCGCGCATTACCCGTGACGGCCACAGACTACTCACTCTAAGTCACCGCCTCAGCAGCCGTTGCCAAATTCGCAAAGTCAATCTTGAACATGAATACAGCGACGATGCTTGGCTGATTGCTGACGACTGCGGTTTGCTGATTCGCAAAGCGCAACAACTCACGCAAGGCGTGGTCTACTACCATGACCCTGCTCGGGTTCGACAAAACCAGCGCTTATTTAATGCCATGTGGGATGTCAGCCACAGTGATGTGAACTTACGGAGTATGCCGCTATGAGAAACCTCAGCCGTTTAATTGGCCTTGTTGTGCTAACGGTTAGTGCAGCCTTGACACAGGCTGCCAGCGAAGTCATTGAGCTTAATTACCGCATGGCCCAAGATATTTTACCCGTGGTGCAATCCGTTTTAGGTGACTCAGGCCGCGCCACAGCTTACGGTAATCAACTTATTATCAACGCCAGTCACGATAAAATTGCGGAGGTGCGCTCCATCTTAAGCAGCATCGACAAGCAACCGCGCAATCTATTAATCACTGTGGATACCCAAGGCAATCAGTTCAACCGTGAACGCGGCTATCAAGCCGACGGCATGATCAGCGGTCGCCATGGGCAAATCATCATTGGCCAAGGTGAGCAACAAGGTCGCGACCAAGTTAATATTATCCGCAACACCACGCAAAACCGTGATGGTTCGCTGCGCACAGTGCGCGCCTTGGAAGGCTCAGCAGCGTTAGTGCAAGTCGGCCAAAGTGTACCTCAGCGCAGCACCAGCTACGGCCCATATGGTCAGGTGCAAGAACGCACAGAATACCGTGCCGTCAATCAAGGTTTTTATGTCACAGCTACAGTACACGGCGATAATGTGCAGATTGAAATAAACAGTCAAAATGATCGCCGCAGCCAACAATATAACGATGTGATTGACACACAAAGCACATCCAGCCGAGTCAGCGGCCGCTTAGGCGAGTGGATTTCGGTAAGTGCCAGCAACCAAGACAGCAATCAGCGCCAAGATGGTTTTCTACAAAAACGCTACAGCACAGGGCGAGAAGACAGTCAGTTACAGATAAAAGTTGAAGTACTGGATTAAGTCAAAGCCCTTACGCGCATGGAAATTATGTAGTGAACAATAAATAACACTACAAAACATTTGACGAACGCCTCACGAAAGCGCATCATAGCACCCGCTCCCGCTAGCCAGAACACTTTAATCGGTGTTCCAAAGTCGACTTAAGAGTACTTCCTAGGTGGCTTTGTGTTAACAGCATCCAAAAGATGCATTAACGAGGTTGCGACCGGTACGTTGTTGTCCTGAGGGACGGGGAAGCAGTATGCATCATTGATGCATCAGGTAGCTCACAACAGTGAGAAGCGTTTGCGGATGTTAAGTTGCAGATATCACAGCTTAATGCAGCAGCCATATTTATCTGATCGCACCCCTCTCTTCTAAAGACATTACGTTCTAGTCAATTATCGGCACTACAGCGGAAGCTAACCCGCAAATTAAACTTCCAGCGATAGCAGGTTGTGTGTGGGCAGTCGGTGCTCAAACTCACTACACTCTTTGAAGGATTGACCATGTCAACTTATCAAAACGAAATTAAGGCAATTGCCGCTCTTAAAGAACAAGCTGGAAACGGCTGGAGCGCGATTAACCCCGAGTCTGCCGCTCGTATGCGCATCCAAAACCGTTTCAAAACTGGTCTGGACATCGCTAAGTACACTGCAGCCATCATGCGTAAAGATATGGCTGAGTACGATGCCGACACATCTTTATACACCCAGTCGCTGGGTTGCTGGCACGGTTTCATCGGTCAGCAAAAAATGATCGCAATTAAGAAGCACTTGAAAACCACCAACAAGCGCTACCTCTACCTGTCAGGTTGGATGGTTGCTGCTCTGCGTTCTGAGTTCGGCCCACTGCCTGACCAGTCAATGCACGAGAAGAACTCTGTTGCTGCGTTAATCGAAGAGCTGTACACCTTCTTGCGTCAAGCTGACACCCGTGAACTGGATCTTCTGTTCACTGCGCTAGACAAAGCACGTGCTGCAGGCAACGCTGCTGAAGAAAAAGCTCTGCTAGAGCAGATCGAAAACTTCGAAACTCACGTTGTACCAATCATTGCTGACATTGACGCTGGTTTCGGTAACGAAGAAGCCACCTACTTGATGGCTAAGCAAATGATCGAAGCAGGTGCTGCGGCGATTCAGATCGAGAACCAAGTATCTGATGAAAAGCAGTGTGGTCACCAGGACGGTAAAGTAACCGTTCCACACGCTGATTTCCTCGCGAAAATCAACGCTGTACGTTACGCGTTCCTAGAATTAGGCGTTGACGATGGTGTTATCGTTGCACGTACTGACTCCTTGGGTGCTGGCTTAACTAAGCAAATCGCAGTAACCAACGAGCCAGGCGACTTAGGCGATAAGTACAACAGCTTCCTTGATGGTACTTACATCAACGATGCAAGCGAAATCGAAAACGGTGACGTTGTTGTTAAATCAAACGGCAAGCTGCTTAAGCCTGCACGTTTGGCTAGCGGTCTGTTCCAGTTCCGCGAGAACACTGGTGTTGATCGTGTAGTTCTTGACTGCATCACCTCACTACAGAACGGTGCTGACCTGCTGTGGATTGAAACTGAAATGCCACACGTTGGCCAGATCAAAGGCATGGTTGACGAAATCCGTAAAGTGGTTCCAGACGCTAAGCTGGTTTACAACAACAGCCCATCGTTCAACTGGACGCTGAACTTCCGTCAGCAAGTGTACGATGACTGGGCAGCAGCTGGTAAAGACGTTTCAGCGTTTGATCGCGACCGTCTAATGAGCGCTGACTACGATGGTACTGAGCTGTGCAACGAAGCAGATGCGCGCATCCAGAGCTTCCAGAAAGATGCTGCACGTGAAGCAGGTATCTTCCACCACTTGATCACTCTGCCAACGTACCACACTGCTGCGCTGTCAACTGACAACCTAGCAAAAGGCTACTTCGGTGAAGAAGGCATGCTGGCTTACGTTGAAGGTGTTCAGCGTAAAGAAATTCGTCAAGGTATTGCGTGCGTACGTCACCAAAACATGGCGGGTTCTGACATCGGTGATACTCACAAAGAGTACTTCTCTGGTGACGCTGCGCTGAAAGCAAGCGGTGAAGACAACACTATGAACCAGTTCGATAACGTTTAATCGAAACCTTGGTTTTGCGGTCTAAAGACTGCGTGTTGTAGAAAAACCCCAGCCTCGGCTGGGGTTTTTTATTGCCTACTAAAATAGTTTGAGTGCATACACTCAAACAAATATCTACACAAGGCCTGCGCCCTAGCCTTCTGGCAAACAATCCTGCCTCGCACTCTTTCCCGTGCGCATTACCAATTGATTGCTTATGCGCTATTCACGTTAGCTATAAAACTCTGAAATGCCTGCAACACTAACTCTGGAGCTTCCACCTGCGGATAATGCCCAACCCCAGGCAACTCAATGATTGGCTCTTTAGCCACTACTTCTCGGTAGCGCGCCACCATATGAGCGCCCGAAATAGGATCCTCAAGGCCATTAATTAAACACAGAGCATGCTCAGATGCTTGCAAGGCAGCGACCCAGCGACTACGAAATTCACTGCGCTCACGCATATAACGAATCAGTTTATGAAATACAGCCAAACCATTATTTTCATTGATTAAGCGCCAAAACCCTTGCTGATCCTCCCTTGTTAAAGGTTTCGCACAGATCCTGCTCAGCGTGCGCTGAAAGCTTTTTTCACTGATTTGCCTAGCCACAAGAAAGCCTAGCGGGCTAATCAACAGCTTCTGCAATAAAACCGGCTTATGGGTCTCTGGAAATAAACCGCCATTGAGCAAAGTGGTACTAAGAATCCCAGTTGTTGCTGATAACTCGCGCGCTAGTAACTCCTGGGTGACTGTCACGCCGTAATCATGAGCCAGAATGTGGTGTTTACCCACCTGCAAATGCTTTAACAAAGCCTGCTGCAAGTCAGCCTGGACACTGATGCGATAGTCGCCTTTAACTGGCTTAGCACTAAAGCCAAAGCCCAGCATATCAGCAGCAATAACAAAGTAATCCTGCGCCAACGCCGACCAGATATGCCGCCAATCCCAACTGGCGGTCGGAAAACCATGCACCAACAGCAAAGCCGGCTTACTGCGCTCACCAGCACAGCAATAAAAAATACACTGGCCATTGAAGTTAAAATATTGGCCTTGCGCACGCCACTCATCCAAAGATAGCGGCGGCAGCAAAGCGACAGATTCAGACATGCTCATCTCCTGCTCTGTATAGCAGAGCCATTGTTATTATAGTTTTCGCACAGAGCAGCCCGCCATTGCCATGACCAACCACTCACATGAATATAAGAGATTTTCTATGCTTAGAGCTTATAAGGTGCACCGCTGCGATCCAAACGGCGCAGCAGTCCAGGCCAAGCTAATTGACCGCCTGCATTGCGTGTCACGGTTTTTCCTGCCTGCTGAATACCCGCAAGAATTGCCGCGGGGATAGGAGTCAACTCCTGCCCACCACTTTGTGCAAGCACCTGAATCTCACAGGCACGCTGCAAAATATACATTCCTAAAAATGCATCAGCGATAGTCTCCGCGCAGGTAAGCAAACCGTGGTTACGCAAAATCATAAACTGGGTTTCACCAAGATCGGCAACCAAACGCTTTTTTTCTTCTGGGTTTAAAGCCACCCCTTCATAGGGGTGATAGCTCAAGTTGGACAGTGGAAATAACGACTGCTGAGAAATAGCTCTGAGGCCTTCCTGCTGAGCAGATACCGCAACGCCTGCGTTGGTATGCAAATGCATTACACATTGAGCGTCAGCCCGAGCCTCATGCACGGCACTGTGGATAGTAAAACCGGCAGGATTGATTTCGTACTCTGACGCCATCACTTTATTGCCCTGCAAATCAACTTTTACCAAGCTTGAAGCACTGACCTCTTCAAACATCATGCCATAAGGATTGATTAAAAAATGATGCTCAGGGCCAGGTACCCGTGCAGAAATATGGGTGAAAATAAGATCATCCCAACCGTATTGCGCGACAATATTGTAACAAGCAGCCAAGTCCACCCGCACCTGCCACTCTTCTGCACTCACCAAATCACGAACGTTAGACGTAGTCATTCTTGTCACCCTCTCTAATTATTGTTTTCTCCATCAGGGTAAGGGTTCGGCAAAAATAAGTCAGTACTTTTTCACTGGCGCAGGTCAAGTACAAGATAACCTGCTAAACAATCAGTACAAACACAACATCGAGCCCAAGCAGAGCAGGCACTCAGGCAAAACCTCATTAAACCTCGGGCTAAAGGCTACAAGGCTCTAAACCACACGCCGATCACGCAAGTCTTTAATCGCCATCGCCAGCGCTAATAAAATCACCAAAGTAACTGCCAATAAGCCAACACTGACCGCAACCGACCACGAGCTATACGGGCGTACAGCAAAG
>JAAYTE010000183.1 GCA_012518175.1 Gammaproteobacteria bacterium
CCCCCTGGTGATCTAAAGTTTGCCACAACTCCAGCAATCGATAGCCAATCATCGGTACACCGGCCAGCCACTCTGGAGCATCTGGCAAGCCTGTCACGCGCAGGTTTTTAATAAGCTCTGTTGCCGTACGGATATGGTCGGCGATATTAAAGCCCAACCAGACCAGTGGTCCGGCCACAATTAACACCCAGCCAGCGGTAAGCACACCAGCGGCTAGGGTTGCATTGCCGTTTAACCAGCGGGTCAAGATGCGCATGACCGGCCAACTGGCAAAGGCCAAGACAGCGGCCCAAAATAAAGCGGTAACAAATGGTGTAAGCACCCAAAGACAGGCACCTAACAGCGCCAGCAATAAAATCTGCGCAAATAAACGGTCGTTACTGAACATAATCTGACTATCCAGTTAAAAAATTAAGGCAAGCGCTGCAGGAGCAATCCTGGCTTACTGTACTCTGCTTCAAGCTCCACCCGTGAAGCACGCAGCCCCTGCTCAACCATGGCGTCATACCACTCTTGCGCATGCTCACCGGCCATACTGATACGCATGGTGCTATTGCGATTCAGCGCTCGCACCAATATTTTAGTCCAAACCGGATCAGGTAAGTCGGTTAAGTGCGGCAGATGCAAACGCTCATCACTGCTGAGTTGACGCTCTAAGGTCGGTGCAGTGGGGAGCAAGTTAGCGGGTAGCTGCTCACTCTGAAAATACTCAGCGTGCAAAAAACCACGGCCATTACCGCGAGTAATGGCATACAGCGCAACGAGGGTTGCTTGCTCATCGCCGCCTAAACGAAATAAAGCATATGCTTGTCGATCATCCGGCCCATACAGGCGCGCATTAGCAAACACCTGATTGGCCCAAAGATTACTGGGTCCACACTCTCGGGCCATACACCAATACAACAATTCAGCTTGCTGGTTTTGCAGCATCTCACGGCTGGCGGTAAAAGCGTCCAGCGCTTCATGAGTCGGCGCCAATTGCACCGTTAACACCTCCACCGCGCCCCGCACCAATACCTCACCGCTGTAGCGCATTTTACCGCTAATACGGCGCACTGAGCCTTGCGGGTAGATTTTCTCTAAATTTGCTTGCTGCTCTTGAGTAATAACTTTTGCATCACGCAATGATTCAAGTGCTAGCAACTCAGCAAAAGTATCGGCCGCAGCCATACTGCTTAAAGAAGCCAATAACGCGGTGACTACCGCAGTTAACATCCAATTGTGCATTATCACTTTACCAACATAGTTTGGGCGTTTTGTGTGAGGCTAACATTATCTACTGCGCCGAGCAGCGCTTATCAGCCGATTCGTGCAGCACATAACACTCGCGCCTGCGTTTAGAGCGTTACGTTTCTAGCACGCTTGGCGCGGATCTATTGTGTACTGAAAAATGCTTGAACTTGTTCAGCCACCGCCAGCGCACCTTCTTCGTCATCAAGGTGTAAATGATGACCACCGGGCAAGCGTTGCACATCTAAGGATAAAGTGTTGAGAAACTGCATAAACTGCGGCTCTTTTACTAAAACCCCTTGCTCCGCTAAAACCAGCAGCATCGGGCACTGTACCGCTTGTACAAAAGCTGCTGCATGGGCCATGGTTAAACGCAGTGGTGACGGCAAGGTCAAGCGTGCATCACTGCTCCAACTATAGCCTCCAGCCACTGGGCTTAAACCGCGCTGCGCCAGCAACTCGCTGGCCAACTGGCTCACTGGCATAAAGCCACGCATGCGCACTTGCACAGCCTGCTCAATGCTTGCATAAACCGTTTTCTTTTTTGCCGCTAAATCAATCTGAGCCAATAACGCTTCACCCAGTTTTTTCGCGGCTTTATCTGCTTCGCCGGTATCTGGAACCAAGCCATCAATCAACGCCACTCGCTCAACGCGCTCAGGTACTGAAGCGGCAATAAGTACACTGACAATGCCGCCCAAAGAGTGACCAAGTAAAGAGAACTTATCCCAACCCAACTGCTGAGTGGCCATCAATGCATCCAGCGCATAATCCCATAATTGATAACCCGCGCCAGGAGCGCGGTGACCAGAGTGACCATGGCCGGCCATATCAATGGCGACAATGCGCAAACCTTGTAACTTTGGTGCCAGCAGTTCAAAGGTCATGCAGTTATCCAACCAACCATGTAAAGCTAAAACTGGTTGGCCGTCTTCGGGGCCGTAGACCCGCGCAGCTAAATCAATGTGTGGCAATTGAATGCGTATTTCTTGGACAGAAGCTGGCACTCGGTACTCCTTAGTTATTTTATAGTTTTAATTATTGAGCTGTCCGGGATTAACCCTGTACATGCTGTAATGAGTGCAACTGCATACTGCCAGCTCCCACAAAATCGCCTTGTAGGCAAGCAACACTAGCGGTATTCATCGCAACACCGTGCTGCCGATCAGCATCAACCAGCCAACTGGCTAAAGCACCGAGCAAGGGTTGGTGCGCGACAATCAGTAAGTTTTCTACAGGGTAAGCATCCAGCTTACGCGTCACTTCACGCACATCATCCATTGGCGTCAACCAGGGCACTATTTCTATCTCACCTGAATGCTGCAGCGTGGCGCAAATCAGTTCTGCGGTTTGTCGCGCACGGATATAAGGACTGGATAAGACGCGATCAAACTCAATACCACGCAAAAATTGGGCGGCCTGTACAACTTGCTGACGCCCCACCTCGGTCAGCTGACGCTCGGCATCATGACGCTGATAATCTTCTGCAGCGCCGTGTCTGAGTAACCAAAGTTTCACTATTTTGGCTCCTCTGGCGTTTGCTGGTCAGAGGCTTCAGTTGTTTGCTGCACGGACAATTCTTCTGCTACTTCTGCATCCTCTACATTGACTTCCACTGCAGTACTGGTTGCTGGTTTTTCAGTCGCTGCTGCCACAGCATTTGCCGCATCATTATTTGCCACTGCGTGTTTCGCTTGCGGATCATGAGCAGCTTCACCATTAGCGACATGCGCTTGCGGCCAATCAGCGACGGGCCACGGCTTAGCATCGGTATTGAATACAGCAAAGCGTCCCATTTGCGCTAAGTACTGGCTTAAGCTGTCACCAAAACGCATAAAGTGGGCGCTGGGCGCTCCAAAAAACAATCGGTATAACAACTGGGCAACCACAATAATAGCCAGCAGCGGCACCGCAATTTGCCATACCAGTAAAAATAACAACATCCATACTATGCGCAGCACAAGGGATTCACGCCGAATAGTTTTTTCTGCTTTGCTCACGCTCTCAATTCTCCTTTAAAAGCCATCAATGGAAATAAAATCAACATCAGTTTTGGGTTCGCCAGACATCAGTCCACCAATAATCTGCTCGAGGGTGCGCCCTTCAAATAAAATGGCATATAAGCCGGCGACCAATGGCATATACACATCCAACTCTTGGGACTTAGCTTTCAGCACTTTCAAGGTATTAACCCCTTCGGCAACCTCCCCTAAACGCGTAACTGCTTCGTCCAGGCTCAAACCTTCACCCAAAGCAAAGCCCACTTGATAGTTACGGCTTTTCGGTGATGTACAGGTCACGATCAAATCACCCACCCCTGCCAGCCCTAAGAACGTCATAGGATTAGCCCCCAACTTGACCGCAAAGCGCGTCATCTCTGCCAAGGCTCGGGTGATCAACATACTTTTGGTGTTTTCACCCATCCCCATGGCAGCAGCCATTCCAGCAATAATGGCATACACATTTTTCAAAGCACCGCCCAGCTCAACGCCGAAGCGATCACGGCTGGCATACACACGAAATGTTGGGCCATGCAAAACAGTCTGCACTTCTTGGCACAGGGCTTGATCTTCACTGGCAACAACACTAGCGGTTAAGGCGTGAGCAGCAACTTCGCGGGCCAGATTAGGTCCAGATAACACGCCAACACGGGCAAATGGCGCGATATCCTCAAGAATCTGGCTCATTAACATAAAGGTATTGGCTTCAATTCCTTTGGTGGTGCTGATCAACATCTTATCGCGCAGAGCATCAGCGTAAGAGGTCAACACAGTACGCAAAGCTGTTGAAGGCAAAGCAACAAAAATCAACTCACATTCTGCGATAACCGCGGCAAGATCCGTTGTAGCAGTGACACCATCCAATACCGGCACACCTTTTAAATAGCGCGGATTTTGTCGGTTCTCATTAATTGCTTGCGCTTGCTGCGGATCACGCATCCATAAACGCACCGGGTGCTGATTGCTGGCCAATAAGTTCGCCAAGGCAGTACCAAAACTACCTCCACCCAACACAGCAATTGGTTTTTTTATTAGCATGCTTCTGTTCTCTTAGCCGTTAAACGGCGATTGCATCATTATACGGGGCTACTCAAGCATAACCAGTGTTTCACATTTTCGGTTAAACTAGCGGGTATTTTCGCACCTACTATTTTGAGGACAAGCCTTGCCGCGCATATTTATAAAGCAGATGTGTTTAAAAGCAAGCGCACTGCTCGCTCCGGTATTTGTGTTGAGCTTGGCCCATGCTGCCCATTCTGATGACTTATTCATTCAGGATCTGGCCTTACCCGAAGTGCTCACCGCCACCCACTTACATCAGCCGCCTGCTGCAGTGCCCGGCAGTATTAGCAGCATCGATCATGAGCTGATTGTGGCCAGTGGCGCACGCAATATTACTGACTTATTGCGCTTTATCCCCGGCATGTTGGTGGTACCAGATAGCGGCAACCTAACCACAGTAAATTACCATGGTAGCAGCCCAGGCCAAGCGCGGCGCTTACAAGTACTGATTGACGGGCGCTCGGTGTATCGCGCAGGTTTTGCTCAGGTGGACTGGAGCGACTTACCTGTGGCCATCGAAGATATTCAGCGCATTGAGGTATTTCGCGGCCCCAATACCGTAAGTTATGGTGCTAATGCACTATTAGGTGTGATCAATATCATTACCTTCTCAGCTAAAGACACGCACGGCAGCAAGTTAAAAACCAATCTTGGCGAAAATGGCATCCGCGACTGGTATGCACGGCAAGCATGGCATAGCGAAAGCTCTGATATGCGCTTGTCTATCTCAGGTCTGGCTGATGATGGTTTTGATAAGCGCAGGGACGGTACAGATTTTCGTGATGGGCGCAGACTCAGTCGTTTCAATTTACGTGCCGACCATCAACTCGACGAACACAACAGCTTAGACTGGCAACTGGCCTTTAAAGAAGGCAGCAATCAGGTCAATAACAATTACCACTCTATTTTTTCTGACAACATCACCCCCAAAGCTCACGAGCAAGATTCAAACTCTGATATCCAAGCTAAGGATTACGCAGCCAGCCTGCGCTGGACTCACACTGTCAATTCACAACACAGCTTTTCCATCCAGGCCAGTGCCCAACAATGGGAGCGCTTACGCCAGTGGCGAGCTTGTGATGCACAAATCAGCTTTGGCCCAGCACTCACTGAGTTATGGCAGATATCCACACCAGCAGAACGCTTGGGCTTTGCTGCTCAGAAGGTTGATATCAGCACTCTAAGTCCACGTCAGCTGCAGTTACTAGCGACACTGCCTCAAGAAGGGGAAATAATTCCCCACAGTTGCGGCCTTATTAATGAGGATAGCCGCGAAGCACGCTTTGATCTCGAACTACAAGACACCTACAGTTTCTCCGACAGCTTGCGCCTGATCAGCGGCTTAAGTTACCGCTACGATCAAGCCCGCTCACAAACTTTTTTAAACGGGCGCCAACGCAAAGACATTACCCGCGCCTTCAGTCAATTTGAGTGGTATGCCACCGAGCACTGGCTGCTGCAAGGCGGTGGTATGTTTGAGCACGACAGCAGTAACGGCGATTCCTTTTCACCGCGCTTAGCGGTCAATTATATGCTTACCCCTGCCCATGGCTTACGTGCGGTATATAGCGAGGCTGTTCGCTCCCCCGATATGTTTGAAAACCATGCGGACTGGCACTACCGTGTGCGTGACTTACGTCCCGCGTTAAGTAGCGGTAGCAGTGCTGACTTTTTTATCAGCGCCCAAGGCAGCGGTGCCCTCAAGCAAGAAAAAATAAAAGCCTATGAGCTGGGTTACAACGGTTATTTTGCCGCGCAACGCCTGTCTATTGACGTCAAGCTGTTCGAAGAAAGAATCAGCCGTATGATTAGCCATACACCGAACTTAAGTGCATTTAACCTCAACAATGATAATCATATTAAATTCTACGGCAGCGAACTTGAAAGTAACTGGCAAGCCAGCGACCAAGACCGCTTACGTATCAGTTATGCTTACATTAAAGATCGCGCCAGCAACTCTCTGGACCAGAATGTCACCCCCACCCACAGCGGTTCCTTAGCTTGGCTACGTGATTGGAATCATGGCTGGAATAGCAGCTTGATGTATTTTGCTGCCAAGCAACTAGACGGCCATGACCTACAACTGGCAACTGTGCGCCTCGCAAAACATTTTAACTGGGCAGACAAGCGCTTTACCGTTGCGGGCAATCTGCAACGCACACTCAATAATCAACCCATTGGCCATACCAATAATAAAGACAACTCTCAAGACTTGGCTTACTTTAGCCTGCAATTGGAGTTTTAGTAGGTTTATGTGGGCTTATTTGCGGCATGTTATTGGCGTCTTACTCTGCGCTATCAGCTTAGTCAGCCAGGCACAGGTGATCATCAGCGCGGAGCGCGACAGTCCGGCTGTGCGCAGTTTAGCTCAGGATTTGGCGAACACAATGCCAGCGCTGACAGTGACTTATATGCCGCGTGCACAACTGGCAGCACAACAACACTTCGCCGAAAACACGCGCCTAATCCTGTTAGGGCCGGCTTTATTAAAATGGCGCTTGCAGCTCAGTCACAGCCAACCCGCCACCCTCATCATGCAAGTCAGCCGAGTGCAAGCCTACCAGCAGCTGCAAGAGCAACAGCCAGAGCACTTAACCTTACTCTGGAGTGATCCAGCACTGGAACGCCAAATTGCCTTATTAAAAGCCATGCAGCCAGATGTGAAAAACATTGGCCTGCTTTACGGCGATTACAGCGCATTTTTGCTTAACGATATTGAACAAGCCATACAAGCACAGGGCCTTACTCTGCATACATACTATTGGCCTGACAGTTATGACGCCCGCAGTCTTGGCCGCCTCTTAAGTAAAACCGACGCCCTACTGGGCCTTGATGATCTGCAGATTTACAATTCGTCCAGTATTAAAAGTATTCTGCTCAGCAGCTATGCACGCCAACAAGCATTGATTGGCCCCACTGCGGCCTTTATAAAAGCGGGCAGTCTCTCTACCACCTACAGCGATAAACATGACTGGCTGCAAAGCCTGCAGTTGCTTTTGCAATCTCCACCGGAGAGTTGGCCGCGCAGCGCCTACCCCGATCATTTTAAAGTCAGCGTTAATGAACAGGTCGCGCGCTCCCTAGGCATCCAAAATAGCGATCCGCAGCAGCTTGCCCAGCAACTCAAGCACTCAAGGCCCACGCCATGAAAAAAATCCTTGGTGGCAGTATTCACCGCCATACGCTGTTTGTCAGTCTGCTGCCGGCAGTTCTTATCGCCTTACTGCTTACCGGCTACTTTACTTTATCGCGCTTACAAAACTTGCAAGAAGAACTTGCCAACACTGGGCAGCTCATTGCCAATCAACTGGCTCCTGCTGCAGAGTTCAGCGTGATTACCGGCAATATGCAACTGCTCGAGCCGCTCTTTGCCGGCTTATTAAAAAACCCTCACATTGCCTACCTTGCCGTTTACGACCATCAAGAGCGCTTACTAAAACGCTCGGAAAAAAACCATTTACACAATAGCCAAGGCCCCGCTTTTACTGCACTGATTACCCGCCAGTCCATTGAGCTTGATCCGGTGTTTTTATCGTCCACAGTATTAGCACCCACCCCCAACCAAGATGATGTATTAGGTCGGGTCGTGGTTGGTATGACTGATAGCGCTCTCACTCAACAACAGCTGCACACTTTATTTCGCGCATTATGGCTGGTTTTTTTCACCTTGGTTTTAATCTGGGCCCTGTCGCATTTATTGGCGCGTAGCTTATCGACCCCTATCCGTGCTATGCGGCAAAAACTACAAGCCCTTGACCAAGGTTTGCTCGACACCCCAGCCCTCACCGAGGTTGATAACGGTGAATTGGGTGAATTGAGCCAACACATTAATATGCTCAGCCACACCTTGCAGCAAGCGCAGCTTACCCAGCATAAACACATGGCTGAATTACAGCAGGCACAACAAGAAGCTGAACGAGCCAACCATGCCAAGTCAGATTTTCTCGCCATGATGAGCCATGAGCTGCGTACGCCAATGAATGGTGTTCTCGGCATGCTGCAACTGCTCGAGCAAACCCAGCTCAGCAAAGAACAAGTTGAGTATGCCAGCATTGCCCATGCTTCAAGTTTGCAAATGCTCGAGGTGATCAATGATATTCTTGATTTTTCACGCCTGGAACACGATGCCCTACAGCTGGAGTGCATTCCTTTTTCCTTGCACCAGCTGTTTAACTCGCTACAGGATGCGTTCAAATACAGCGCCGAGCAAAAAGGGCTGGAGCTGATCTTTGACTTGCCGCCCGAATTACCCGGCATACAGGTTGAAGGCGACCCAACACGACTGCGACAAATTCTTGTTAACTTACTGGCCAACGCTCTGAAGTTTACTGCTGCAGGGCAAGTAATCTTACGTGCGGATTGGACGCTACCCCGCTCGGCGCAATTACTATTGAAGTGCGAGATCATTGACTCAGGCATAGGCATTGCCGCTGAACAACTCAGTTCTATTTTCGACGCCTTTCACCAAGCTGAACAAAGTATCTCGCGGCGCTATGGTGGTACTGGGCTAGGCCTCTCCATTGCTCATACTTTAGCCCAACAAATGGGCGGCCAGCTGACAGTCACCAGTCAAGCCCAACAAGGCTCTACCTTTACCCTAGAAGTCCCCCTACACGTCAATTAAAGGCCAATTAAAAGATGCCATCACAGGCCAATGAGGTATATCTTCACTGTATCTGCGCTGCCACTGAGTTATGCTGTGACTTATGGTCCACTCTTGTGGTCTAACCCTGCATTGATACGCGTTAAAGCACTTAATACAGTCAACAAAGCGTAAAAATACAACCTGACAAAATGCTTAAGTTGAATAGAGTATTTTTGTTAAGCGTTATTAAATGTGTTAAAAACACGCTGATACGTTAAATGAAACCATTAGCAAGATGGATATCCATCGCCCATGCAGTACATGATTAGGCACGCTGAGGAGCCCGCATGACCAAACAAAACGCCTTCACCTACGAAGATCTGCTCAAATGCAGCCGAGGAGAACTCTTCGGACCAGGTAACGCGCAACTGCCCGCACCGAACATGCTTATGATCGATCGCATTGTGAACATCAGTGACACCGGTGGAAAGTACGATAAAGGACAAATCACTGCAGAGCTGGATATCCATCCTGACCTGTGGTTCTTTGCCTGCCACTTTGAAGGCGATCCTGTGATGCCGGGCTGCTTAGGCCTCGATGCAATGTGGCAGCTGGTTGGTTTTTACCTCGGTTGGCAGGGCAACCCAGGACGTGGGCGTGCATTAGGATCAGGTGATGTTAAATTTTTCGGACAGGTACTACCCACCGCTAAAAAAATCACCTACCAAATTGATATTAAGCGCACCATCAACCGCTCTTTAGTGTTAGCCATTGCTGACGGTACAGTGAGCGTCGATGGTCGCGAAATCTATAGCGCCGAAGGCTTACGTGTCGGCTTGTTTACGTCCACAGACACTTTTTAAAGGATAACCAGTATGCGCCGTGCTGTAATCACTGGAATGGGCATTGTTTCGTGCCTAGGTAATGATAAAGATACCGTAGCTGCCAATTTACGTGCAGGTAATTCTGGTATCCGTTTTAATCCATCGTATGCTGAAATGGGCTTACGCAGCCATGTTTCAGGCACTGTTGATATCGACCTCGAAGCAGCAGTTGACCGCAAGGTTTTACGCTTTATGGGGCAAGCTGCGGCATTTACCTATTTAGCTATGCAGCAAGCAGTTGAAGACAGTGGGCTAAGCCCAGAAGATGTCTCCAATCCGCGTACTGGCTTAATTGCTGGCTCTGGTGGTGCCTCAACCTTAAACCAAATGGAAGCCATTGATATCCTGCGTGACAAAGGCGTGCGCCGCATTGGCCCATACCGCGTCACCCGCACCATGAGCAGTACTGTATCAGCGTGTTTGGCCACTCCCTTTAAAATCAAAGGCGTGAACTACTCAGTGTCTTCTGCTTGTGCCACCAGCGCCCACTGTATTGGTCAAGCACTTGAGCAAATTCAGCTTGGCAAACAAGACATTGTCTTTGCCGGTGGCGGTGAAGAAGAGCATTGGAGCCAAAGCTGCCTCTTTGATGCCATGGGTGCGCTTTCTACACAATATAACGACAGCCCTGAAAAAGCGTCCCGCGCCTACGACAGCAAGCGTGATGGTTTTGTCATCGCCGGCGGCGGCGGCATGGTTGTTGTTGAGGAACTGGAGCACGCGCTAAAACGTGGTGCGAAGATTTATGCAGAAGTGGTTGGCTACGGCGCAACCTCTGACGGCTACGATATGGTTGCACCGAGCGGTGAAGGTGCTGTTCGCTGTATGCAGCAAGCCTTGGCTGGCATTGATACACCAATCGACTACCTCAACACCCATGGCACCTCTACACCAGTGGGCGATATTGCTGAAGCCCGAGCCATTCTTGAGGTGTTCGGTGATAACACACCACCAATCAGCTCAACCAAAAGCTTATCAGGTCACTCTTTAGGTGCTGCTGGTGTGCAAGAAGCCATCTACTCATTACTAATGATGGAAGGTAACTTCATTGCTGGTTCAGTCAACATTGACGAGCTTGACGAAGAAGCTAAAGACTTACCTGTGGTGCAGAAAACTCAGGAAAACGTGACGCTAAATACAGTTATGAGCAATAGCTTTGGCTTCGGTGGCACCAACGCTACCCTAGTGCTCAAGCGTTATAGCGAGTAATTTCACTGAGCGTTATAAAAACGGCCACTGCAATTGATTTGCGTGGCCGTTTTTTATTGCCGATACAACTCTTTAATTGCTTAGCTCATAAAGCGCTGCTGTAAGCGCTCCCAACCTTTATCAGCCACATGCTCAACTGCAGCGCTCGCAGTCAAGCCAACACGCTCCTGCAAAGACTTCTTCTGGATAAACTCCAGTAAGAACAAATCCGCCTCTGCTGCACGCTTAGACAGATACTCATCACTGGTTTGCAACTGATCAACCAAGTTTAAACCTTGCGCATCAGTGCCCAGCCAAACTTCGCCAGTTGCCACTGCATCAATGTCCAACTGAGGACGAAAGCGCGCCACAAACTGCTTAAACAAGTCGTGGGTGGTTTGTAACTCTTGCAAGAATTTTTGCCGTGCTTGCTCGGTATTCTCCCCCATCACCGTTAAGGTACGTTTGTAGTCACCGGCCGTGAGCACTTCAACGTCAATGTCGTTTTTCTTTAATAAGCGATGAATATTGGGGATTTGCGCAACCACACCAATTGAACCGAGCATGGCAAAAGGTGCGCTTAAAATTTTATCGCCAATACAAGCCATCATATAACCACCACTGGCAGCGATTTTATCCACACAAATTGTTAGCGGTATTTGTGCATCACGGATACGCGCCAACTGTGAAGAGGCTAAACCATAGCTGTGGACCATCCCGCCGCCACTCTCTAAGCGCAGCACCACCTCATCTGTGGACTTGGCAATACTCAGTAGCGCAGTAATCTCATGGCGCAAGCTGTCCACAGCAGAAGCCTTAATATCGCCATCAAAATTCAGTACATAAACCCGCGATTTTTGCGTCTCGTCTTTCTTTGCTTGTTTTTTCTGCAGTTTCTTAGTTTTCGCTAAAGCTTTCAGCTGCGCTTTGTTTAAAACGCTGTGCTCCATGTTTTCCTGCAGATCGGTGTAAAACTCATTCATATTGCTGACCAACAACTCACCTTCCTTGCTGCGCCCCCGCGAGCGTACCGAGGCTGCTATGGATAACACCAACACAATAACAATCAACACGGTTACTGCACGGACTAAAAAGCCCGCATAATCAAGTAAAAATTCCACTGCCAACTCCTTAAACAATAATGTCAGTTATCTTACCTGAGCAAACATTAACGGTGTCAATAAACCCTCTACCCAGCGCTCGATAGATTGCATCACGCAAGCGGATAAATCCGAAAAGCTAGCGGTACGCACACCAAGCACTCAATACAGTGCCCTGCGCGCCACTTTAGTCGCCTTGCTAGCGCCTTAACTCAGCATTTCGCTACTGTTTTTACCGTCTTTCAAACAATCGTATGAAATTCATTTGACAGCTTAGTCAGTTCGCAATAACCTCGACTGCAGACACATTCACAGGCGTTAATTGATTTGGGCAGCATTTACTTAATTCGACACGGCCAGGCGTCCTTCGGTGCAGATGATTATGACGTGCTGTCCCCTTTGGGCGTGCAGCAAGCAGAAATTCTCGGCGATTACCTAATCAATACCGGCGTGACCCTGGATGCTTGTTTTAGTGGTGACATGTTGCGCCAAAAAGATACAGCCTTAGCTGCCTTGGCACGTTTTAGTGCAGCCAACTTACCGGCGCCTGGCTTAAGTATTGACAGCGCTTTTAATGAAATTGATGTGGATAGCATTATCCGTTTATTGCTACCAAAGCTTGCCGATAGCGAACCCAATGCCATCAATACGCTGCGCAACCCGTTACACAACAGAGCTGAGTTTCAACGCTTATTTGCCCTAATCATTCAGCGCTGGGCCACTGAGGTCGATGATATTCCTCAGCCTTTACGCTGGTCGACTTTCACTGCAACAGTGAATGCCGGCTTGCAACGTATACTGGATAACGCAGCGTCGACCGACCAGATTGGCATTTTCACTTCTGGCGGCACTATTACTGCTTTTTTACACTTACTGACTGGCGTTGCTGCTAATAAAGCTTTTGATCTAAACTGGCAGATCGTAAATACTTCATTAAGTCGTTTAAAGTTTCGTGACGACTCAGTGGTACTGACTTCTTTTAACAGTCAAGCACACCTTGATTTGTTAAAGAATAAAGAACTCATCACCTTCCGTTGAGTTATTAATATCACGCGGCATTTACCGCACAAAAACCCTAAAAAGGATCTAATATGTCTTCTACCGCAGATATCATTAAAACTCTAACTGCTAAATTTAACGCTGATGCAGCTGCTGGCTTAGATTTAGTATTCCAATTCAACATCGAAGATGCTGAAAACTACTATGTTGCTGTTAAAGATGGCACCTGTGACGTACAAGCCGGCGACAACGATGACGCTAACGTTACTTTAATCATGGACAGCGAAACTTTTAAAGGCATCGCCACTGGCGAAACTGATGGCATGCAAGCATTCATGGGCGGCAAATTACGCACTGAAGGCGACATGATGCTAGCAATGAAGCTGAGCGAACTGTTCCCAGTTTAAGTTGCAGCAATAAGTAACACTAAAAAAGCCGGATTTAATCCGGCTTTTTTATGGTCAAGGGTTTAGGAGAGAACCGATGCTAATGAGCAAGGCTTTATTTATTTATGAAGACGCCACGAACCCAAGGGTCCAAGAGGTTATTGAGTACGCACAAAGCCAAAACATCACCCTAACCAAGCTGTCGCTCAGTGCTTTTCTAGAGCAGCCTGGGCGCCCATTGGACTTTGCTGAGCACGTGGTAGCTTTGTGCAGTGACACCGATCTAGCGCAACTCTTCGACCTGGCTAAATCACTCAACTTTAGCCTTGGCATCATTCCCGTTGATAATCAGCAAACCCGCTTACGTGAATGGTTTATGTTTACTGGCAAAC
>JAAYTE010000184.1 GCA_012518175.1 Gammaproteobacteria bacterium
TAATAAAATATTGCTCATGGCAATTTAACGGCTCCAGCCAACTCGCATGCTTTATTTTGGAAACACTTGTTTAAAGGGCTTAACCTGCACCGCAGCATAAACGCCAGCAGCACAATAGGGGTCAGCCCTGGCCCAGTCTTGTGCAGCCTGTAACGAAGCAAACTCAGCAACTACTAGGCTACCACTAAAACCAGCACTGCCTGGGTCACTGCTATCGACAGCTGGGTGTGGCCCAGCAAGCACTAGACGCCCAGCTTCTTGCAAGGCTGCTAAACGAGCTAAATGAGCCGGGCGCGCAGCTAGGCGATTTTCTAAACTATCGTCTACATCCGTAGCAATAATGGCATATAGCATTTTTATTCCTTATTAGTGGGGGTAGGCATGTCTTGCATATGGCGGGATAAAAACACTCCTTGGCCAATTAAAAACAATAGCGTTAAACCTAGGCTGCCAAACACTTTGAAATCCACCCAGATCGTATGGAAGGTAAAGGCAACAAATAAGTTGGCTGCGCCCAAGACAATAAAAAACACAATCCAAGCGATATTGAGCTTGACCCAAATAGGCTCAGGCAGGCTGACAGCATGGCCCATCACCCGTTTAATCAATGGTTGCTTGCCAATAAAGTGACTGCCAGCAAAGCCTAAAGCGAATAGCCAGTTCACCACCGGCGCTTTCCATTTCAGAAAGGTTTCGCTGTGAAAGGCTAACGTCAAACCACCAAAGAACAAACAGCCCAGTAGAGTAATCCATTGGCTTTTCTCTAAGCGGCGGTGAGCCACAAATAAAGAGCCGTAAACCAACACTGAGCTAATAATTAACACCGCAGTAGCACTAAAAATACCGCCCACGGAAAAGACCTGTCCGGCCAGCTCAACATCGCGAGGTTCGAGCTTAAAGACAATAAAGAACAAGATAAGAGGGATAAAATCGATGAATTGTTTCACAGTACGCGCCATAACAGAAAGGAAACGGCATAATAGCAAAGACAGCAGCAAGCGTAAGCATTGAAAATGGATATAGATCTACATTGTCACAGTACAGCCTCAGATGGCGCTTTACCTCCCCGCGAAGTAGTCTTTCGTGCCCATGAGCAGGGCGTCAAGGTTCTTGCGCTCACCGATCATGACACCATCGAAGGTTTGCCTGAGGCACAACAAGCAGCAGGCGAGGTGGGCATACAACTGATAACAGGGATTGAATTGTCGTGTTTATGGGGCGGCGCGACCATCCATATCCTCGGTTATAACTTTGCTTTAGATGACCCGCATATTATTGAGGCGACTAACGCATTACATAAAGGTCGCTGGCTGCGTGCCGAAGAAATTGCCCAGCGCTTAGCCACAAAAGGCATGACAGGTGCGCTGGAAGGGGCTTTAGCGGCACAGAAAGCACTGGGAGGTGATAGCTCAAATGCACCAGCACGCCCGCACTTTGCTCAGTTTTTAGTTCAACAAGGCCATGTGCGCGACCATGCAGAAGCATTTCGTAAATGGCTGGGGGCAGGGAAAATCGGTGATGTAAAACAGCATTGGCCAACCTTAGAAGAAACCATGCACACTTTAAACAAAGCTAACGCTCTGATTAGTCTTGCGCATTTGTATCATTACAAATTTACTCGGAGCAAAAGACGACGTCTGGTGCAAGACTTTGTTAATGCCGGTGGACATGCGCTTGAAGTGGTGAATGGCGTGCAACCAGCAGAGCAGGTGGGTACATTGTCAATTTTAGCCCGTGAGTTTAATTTGAAAGTGACTGCAGGCAGTGACTTCCATCTGCCGCAACAATGGTCTGAATTAGGCCGCTACCGGGCTGTGCCGGATGATTTAACCCCTTTATTTGAGTCACCCTTAGGTGCACAAGCAACTACTTAACCATGAGGACATGGCGATGAAATTTTTCCAGATTCATGCGGAAAACCCGCAAGACCGCTTAATTAAGCAAGCGGTGGATGTGATCCGCAAGGGCGGAGTCATTATTTACCCAACCGACTCTTCTTATGCATTAGGCTGCCGCTTAGGCGACAAAAGCGCACTGGATCGAATCCGCCGTATTCGTCAGTTGGATGATAAACACAACTTCACTTTAATGTGCCGTGACCTGTCTGATTTAGGTGTTTTCGCCAAGGTTAACTCCAGTGCTTTTCGCTTATTAAAAGCTTATACGCCAGGGCCTTACACTTATATCCTCAACGCAACTCGAGAAGTGCCGCGCATGCTTATGCATCCCAAGCGGCGCACCATTGGTCTACGCGTTCCAGCGCATCCTATTGCCCACGCCTTGCTTGCTGAGCTTGGTGAGCCACTGATGAGCGTCAGCTTAATTTTGCCAGATTCAGAGATGCCACTGAGCGATCCTTATGAGATTCGTGAGCTTTTAGAATACCAAGTGGACTTAATTATTGATGGTGGCTACGGCGGCATTGAAGCCTCGACAGTGGTTAGTTTTGTGGATGAAGAGCCAGAGATTCTCCGCGAAGGCATTGGTGACCCAGAACCTTTTCGAGTTTAAGTTTTGAGCATGATGTCGCCAGCGCAGACCAGCAAGCAAGTGCAGGGGAGTACAGTACCAGAGCCAGAGGCCGAGCAGTTGCCTTTGGCATTGGTGTATGGCGAAGCGCTAA
>JAAYTE010000185.1 GCA_012518175.1 Gammaproteobacteria bacterium
ATGGTAAATTGACTATCCTATATGTTACGCATTCGTTTGATTAAGTAAACTAGCAGAAGGCCTAGAATGCATATATTTTTGCATTATTGTGCGATAAGTGCACAAAAAAGCCATGTAAACTTGGGCTTGACCAGATTGTCTTAATAACATTACTACTAGTGAGTGAAAAACAGGACTGGAAAGCCTTTTCTATAGTTTGTTTTTTACGCAATTATAGTGTTCGCGCTAAAATTTTATCTGTATTTAGCTTGCAAGCAGTCCTTTTTAAAGAAAAACTTCAACAAGGGCTTGCACTTAGCGAAAAGTTGTCCTATATTAGCGCCCTCGATTGGGAGACACACTAAGCAAAACCCAGTCACGCTTCTACCGCCCGGATGGCGGAATAGGTAGACGCAAGGGACTTAAAATCCCTCGGTGGTAACACCGTGCCGGTTCGATTCCGGCTCCGGGCACCATTTATAAAAGTCGCACCGCCAGCGACTTTCAAGAAACCAGCCTAGTGCTGGTTTTTTTGTTTTTGCCGTAATATTTTTTCGCACAGAGCGCGCGCGCAGGGCTGGCTCAAGCTTTGTTTGCACGTCGTATTTCCACACGGCTTGTTACCCTTCGTGATTGGGAGCAAGGTCGTTTTGCTCCGCCGGGCGGTGTGTTGTGCTTGCTGCGTTTGTTGGTCAAATATCCTGGTTTATTGAATGAGCTAGCTACCGACTAGAGAGCCAAATCATGGTTAATGTAGTTGAACTGCAGGCGCCGAATATAAAGCTGAAAGCACAACCTGCACATTGAGTAAATAGAGCTGAAATTCTTTCCGATATGCTTCTGCTTCTGCGGGCCAGCGGCCCGCGCTCCCAGTCCCTAGAAATCTTCAAAATCTTCAGCATTCAACCGCGCCACGCGATCGCGTTCTTCGTTGAGTACCGCTTGAATATCGGCCATCACTGAGTCGATATCGGCTGGGGTGTCGGGCTCGGCAAATTCGCCGGTGAGCACGGTATCCATTTCCAGTCGGCCTTCTTTATACAGGCTCCACATTTCTGCGCTGTAGCGGGTGTCGCGTAGCTCTGGGGCGAACTGTGAGTAATAGTTGGAAATATTACTGACATCACGGTGCAGCATAAAAAAGGCATTGTTATTGGCGGCGGCATCGACCGCTTGTGGCAGGTCAATGATTACTGGGCCGTTTTCATCGACCAGCACATTAAACTCAGATAAGTCACCGTGGATCAGGCCGCTGTAGAGCATGCGCTTGACCGCCTCCATTAGGGTGGCGTGATCTTTGCGCGCTTGTTCCGGTTCGAGGCTGACGTCATTCAAGCGCGGTGCAACTTGGCCGTCAGGCAGGGTAACCAGCTCCATTAACAGCACGCCGTCAAAGCATCCATACGGTTGTGGTACGCGAATGCCGGCAGCAGCAAGGCGATACAGGGCATCCACTTCGGCATTTTGCCAAGCTTCTTCGGCTTGTTCACGACCAAACTTAGAGCCTTTTTCCATGGCGCGCGAACGGCGACTGTTGCCGCTTTTACGGCCTTCACGGTACAGCGCGGCTTTTTTAAAGCTGCGTTTGTCCATGTCTTTGTAGACTTTAGCGCAACGAATATCATCACCGCTGCGCACTACATACACCGCAGCTTCTTTACCATTCATCAGGGGGCGCAGTACCTCGTCAATCAGACCGTCCTCAACTAGAGGGATCAAACGTGCAGGGGTTTTCATAGGGCTCCCAAATCAATAATCATAGAAAATAATAAGCAATGCTTAAAAACCGCAGAGCGTAATGCTCGATGCAGCCGGTAACGCGCCAAGTATAACCAGCTTAGCGCGCGATATTGTGATTGGATTGGAAAATGCTAAGTAATTATCGCTTTAATTGACGGTTTTAGGGGCTGTGGACTGCCACGTCGCTGAGCTCCTCGCAGAGACGATAGCGCGTCTTTGCGAACGCAGTGAAGCAATCCACCTTTCAAGCAACACTGTGCTGCAGGCATAGCGCGGTGCTGTACCTATGGACTGCCACGTCGCTGTGCTCCTCGCAGGGACGGGAGCGCGGGCCGCTGACCCGCATATGGCATCACTGTGCAGCGATAATGTTGCCGGCATGTAAACCGCATTCTTTTTGTGTAGCTTCTTCCCACCACCAGCGACCTTCACGTTCGTGCTGATTAGGCAAAACAGGGCGGGTGCAGGGCTCGCAGCCAATGCTAATAAAGCCGCGCTCATGCAAACTGTTGTAGGGCAGCTCCAGCATACGGATATAGGCCCAGACTTCCTCGCTGCTCATATTGGCCAGCGGATTAAACTTATACAGCGGTTGCTCTGCAGTAGAGAAAGCACTGTCCAGCTCCACAGCGGCGACTTGGCTGCGCGTGCCCGGGCTTTGATCGCGGCGCTGGCCGGTAGCCCAAGCTTTCACCGTGCTGAGCTTGCGTTTTAGCGGAGCAATCTTGCGCACACCGCAGCATTCACTATGGCCATCTTTATAGAAACTGAATAAGCCTTTTTTACGGACTAAGTCTTGCACCTGTTGCGCATCAGGGGAGAGCACTTCGATGCTGATTTTATAATGCTCGCGGACTTTCTCAATAAACTGGTAAGTTTCTGGATGCAAGCGGCCGGTATCTAAACTGAATACTTTAACTTGCGGATTGATTTTCCACGCCATATCCACCAGCACCACATCTTCAGCGCCGCTAAAGGACAGCCATAACTCGTCACCAAATGTGGCAAAAGCCTGTTTTAAAATGGTTTGCGGTGAAGCATTGGCACAATCAGCGGTCAGTTGCTGAAGGTCAATTGAGGCAGTCATGCAAAGTTCCTAATTAAAGTATGTATAGGTTTAGGGTTGATTAATTCTGCTATTGCGAATAACTCCCGTCATTGCGAGGAGCACAGCGACGTGGCAATCCATTTTTCAACATCGAGTGCAACACCGCATGTGAATTAAGATGGGTTGCTTCACTGCGTTCGCAATGACCGCAAGTGTTCGCAATAAGGTTATTTACTGCGTAATGCTGTTGCTTGATTTAATCAGCACCCCCTTAATTATTTCCATACTAGCAAACCGCACACTGTAATTAGAACGAATATAAACCGTTATACTTATGCTTTATGGCTATAGATGCTGCGATTCGGCATCTTAATCTTGCATGGGATGGGTGGAGCGGCTAAAGTGCCTCTTTTTATGTGATGAGGAATTGCTGTGGAAATCGCTTGCCTTGACCTTGAGGGTGTATTGGTTCCAGAAATTTGGATTGCCTTTGCAGAAAAAACTGGTATCGAATCTCTACGCGCAACCACACGTGATATTCCTGATTACGATGTGCTGATGAAGCAACGCTTGCGTATTTTGGATGAGCACGGTTTAACGCTAAACGACATCCAAGAAGTGATCGCCACGCTCAAGCCTTTAGACGGTGCGGTGGAGTTTGTGAATTGGTTGCGTGAGCGTTTCCAAGTCATCATTTTGTCCGATACGTTTTATGAGTTCTCGCAGCCATTGATGCGTCAACTGGGTTTCCCAACCTTGCTCTGCCACAAGTTGGTCACCGATGAAAACGGTCGTGTGGTTGACTATCAGTTGCGTCAAAAAGACCCTAAGCGTCAGTCGGTGTTGGCGTTGAAAACCCTGTACTACCGCATTATTGCTGCCGGTGATTCGTACAACGACACCACCATGCTGGGTGAAGCAGATGCAGGTATTTTGTTCCACGCCCCAGATAATGTCATCGAAGAGTTCCCGCAGTTCCCTGCAGTGCATACCTTTGATGATCTGAAAAAAGAGTTCATTAAAGCTTCCAACCGTCAGCTCAGTCTGTAACGGTTTCAGTTTGAGTTGTTTAGCCTGTGCGGCTTGATCGCGCAGTCTAAGCAGCCCAGACACTGTCTATTCCACACCTAGATACAGAACCCGTTAGGCTTTGTGCTGCTTTCTGTACTGCCCCGGTGTGACGCCTGCTCTACGTTTAAAAAACCTAAAAAATGAGCGCGGCTCAATAAAGCCCAATTGCTCGGCAATGCTGTGCAATGGTTTTTGCGTGCCGCTCAGTTGAGTTTTGGCCTGAGCAAAACGTACTTCATCGAGCAGTTGTTGATAACTGCTGCCGGCTTCCTGTAAGCGCCGCTGCAAGGTGCGCAGTGATAGCGCGCAATGCTGCGCCACGTCTTCTTGGCGCGGTACACGGCTGGCTAAAATCTCTG
>JAAYTE010000186.1 GCA_012518175.1 Gammaproteobacteria bacterium
GCTGGTTCATTGCTACCTAATGCTGCGCGCGAATCATTGCGGCGTGGATTATTACGCGGTTTTTTCGGTGCTCGGCGTTTATCAGTGGCAGCTGCAGGGTTATTGGCACGGGCTGGACGAGCACCGCGCGGTTGTGCACCCGCTGGAGTGTTGCTGTTAGGGCGACGGCCGCGACCTTTATTTTGATAAGGGCTTACGTAATCAACGCTATTACCAAAATTATCAATGGCGTCATCTAAAAAAACTTCAGGATCGCGATTTGGCGGCAATTCTGGTGCGCCAACAATAGGTGCAGCAGCGCTACGTTGATTGCGAGTGTTACGCGGGTTACGTGTGCGGGGCGCTGGTTTGCCAGTGGCCGTCGCTGTGCTATCGGTGCGCTCAGGGTTACGCGCCGCAGGGCGTTTAGCTCTTGGCTTGTCTGGGTTTTTAGCCTTATCCGTAGTGCGTGGAGTAGCACTGCGGCCACCGCCGCGGGGTGGGCGAGGAGCGCGCGGCTCAGGTTTTTCAATGACGACGCTGCTTGGGTCAAAACCAAAGGTGTCACCGTCTTCGATTTTTTGCCGAGTCATGCGCTCAATGCCTTTAAGCAGACGCTCTTCATCTGGCGCCACTAATGACACTGCAAGACCCGAACGACCAGCACGCCCAGTGCGGCCAATGCGGTGCACATAATCTTCTTCTACGTTAGGCAGTTCGAAGTTAACCACGTGTGGTAATTGATCAATATCTAGACCGCGTGCAGCAATATCGGTGGCAACTAAGATGCGCACACTACCGGCTTTAAACTCGGCTAAAGCTTTGGTGCGGGCATTTTGGCTTTTATTGCCATGAATAGCTGCAGCTGGCAGGCCGTTTTTTGACAGATATTCAGCCAAGCGGTTAGCGCCGTGCTTAGTGCGGGTAAATACTAAAACTTGCTCCCATGCACCCATGGTGATCAAGTGGGCTAATAAAGCACGTTTGTGCGATGCCTGAATCCGGTACACCCGTTGCTCAATACGCTCTACCGTAGTATTGGGTGGTGTTACCTCAATGCGCTGGGGGTCGTGCAGCAAGCGGCCCGCTAAATTGGTGATGTCTTGCGAGAACGTTGCTGAAAACAGCAAGTTTTGGCGCTTACTAGGTAATTTGGCTAAGACTTTTTTCACATCATGGATAAAGCCCATATCGAGCATACGGTCGGCTTCATCTAAAACTAAAATTTCTACGCCGCTTAAATCAATTTTGCCTTGGTTGACTAAGTCTAATAAACGACCTGGGCAAGCGACTAAAACATCTAAACCTTTAGCGACCGCGTTGATTTGTGGGTTCATGCCGACGCCGCCAAAAATACAGGCGCTGACAAAAGGTAAATCGCGGGCATACAGTCGGAAACTGTCGTGTACTTGCGCCGCCAGTTCACGTGTGGGGGTTAACACTAAGACACGGGGCTGACGCGGGCGGTGACGTTGTTCGCGGTCGGGTTTACCGTTAGGGAACAAGATTTCTAAAATAGGTAGAGCAAAGCCGCCAGTTTTACCGGTACCGGTTTGTGCGGCAACCATCAGGTCGCGGCCTTCGAGTGCCGGTGGAATAGCCAGTAATTGCACTGGCGATGGAGATGTATAGCCGGCAGCTTCAACGGCGTTGACCAGAGCCTGAGATAGGCCTAGCGAGGAAAAGGACATGCAGTCTTCCTGTGTGTCGGCGACCCGCCGACTTTGGGGCGCAAAATTATAAATGCTCCATACCAGCGCATAAAATATATGCACCCCATCCACGAGTTATGTCCTGCGCTGGGCATAAAGCTGGATGGAGGTATTTCGCTATAGTGGCACTTAGGCCTTATTTCAGCGGTTAAGCTGGAGATTATCCCAAACAGCTAAACTGGGTTCAGCTTGGTTAAGTGTGTAGAAGTGCAAGCCAGGCGCGCCACCTTCTAATAGGCGTTCGCACATGTTGGTAATAACTTCTTCACCAAAGGCTTGGATGCTTGCTATGTCGTCGCCGTACGCTTCCAGTTGTTTGCGTATCCAGCGCGGTAGCTCTGCACCACAAGAATCAGAGAATCGCGCCAATTTACTGTAATTGGTAATCGGCATAATGCCTGGCACGATTGGGATATCAA
>JAAYTE010000187.1 GCA_012518175.1 Gammaproteobacteria bacterium
CCTCTAGAGTGATGCGTTTGGGGCGCATGGTTGAGTAATACTCATTTTCGATCTGCAAAATATTGGTATTAATTTGCAACCATTCGCCATCTTTTTTGCTGCCAATCTCTTGGTAGGGTGGGTAAGGGGTGCTTACCGCGCAACGCAGGCTGTCGGTATAACTGCTGAGTTCGTTGTAGCAAGGGGTAAGGCCTGCTTGAGCTTTGCTTTGGTAGCCTAGGTCGCTCATGCGCAAACTGGTGGCGTACGGCAGGTATAGGGTGTCTTCGTCAAAGACTTCCAATTGATGCTCGCGACCGCGCAAAAAACTGATATCAATGGCCGGTGATGCGCCAAATAAGTACATCAGTAGCCAACTGTAACGGCGGAAGTTGCGAATTAGGGCGATGTAGCGCGCAGACTGGTAATCAATGGCTGAGCGTTGGTCATTTTCAGCGTCTTTGAGGACTGTCCAAATAGCATCAGGAATAGAAAAGTTGTAATGAATGCCAGCAATGCACTGCATGGTCTTACCGTAACGTACGGCTAAACCTTTGCGGTAGACATGCTTGAGCAGGCCGACGTTAGAAGTGCCGTATTCGCCAATGGGAATCAGCTCTTCTTTAGGCAGGTGCCCAGGCATTGAAGGGCTCCAAAGCACTTCCTGGTCAAGATTGGCAACGGTAAAACGGTGGATGTCGTCCAGTTCAGCTAAGGTTTGCGCTGAGTCTGGGTGCGGCTCAGTAATAAACTCTAATAAAGCTTCTGAGTAGTCAGTGGTGATGCTGCCGTGGGTGAGGGCAGAGCCAAGTGCTGCAGGGTGCGGTGTTAACGCTAAGCGACCATTGCGCTCCACACGTAAACTTTCACGCTCAATGCCATGCAGGCAGTGCTTGAGCTGGGCTAAAGCTTCGGGCTGGCTGAGCAGCGCCAGACGACGAGAATATGTATCGCTCAAGGGTATTTCCTCAATAGTGCATCATGCCAATATGGGGGTGGTAATGGCCGAGTGCAAGGGCGCACACCAACTTTTAATCGGTGTGCGCCATATATGGGTGAAAATGGCGGCTAGACTTTGGCTACTTTTTCTTCAGTTGTCGAGCATTGGCAAACAAAGCAGCCATTGCACCATTGTTGGGTGCGGGCTTGTCTTGCTGAGTATGGCGCTCGCTGCGTGCTGTGTTGCGAGCTTTAGGCTCACGAGCTGCAGGCTGGGGCTTCTCGCCAGGGGTGTCGCTCATGCGCATGGATAAAGCAATGCGCGCCCTCGGGATATCCACATCCATGACTTTAACTTTGACGATATCGCCTGCTTTAACCACTTGGTAAGGGTCTTTAACAAAGCTTTCTGACAACGCTGAAATGTGCACTAAACCATCTTGATGCACACCAATATCGACAAAAGCACCGAAATTGGTGACGTTAGTGATCACCCCTTCCAAAATCATGCCCAGTTTTAAGTCCTTTAAGCTTTCTACGCCGTCTTGGAATTCTGCTGTTTTAAACTCAGGGCGGGGGTCGCGCGCCGGCTTATCCAGTTCTTGCAAAATATCCGTTACTGTCGGCAGGCCGTAGGTTTCATCAGTAAATTGCTGGGGATCCAATTGCTGTAAAAATGCTGAGTCACCAATTAGCGAACGAATATCGCGCTGGGTGTTTTGGGCGATGCGGGTAACTAAGGGGTAGGTTTCTGGGTGCACGGCAGAGGCATCCAAAGGGTTCTTGCCGTTCATCACCCGTAAGAAACCCGCAGACAGCTCAAAGGTTTTCTCACCTAAGCGCGGCACTTTTTTCAATGCAGTGCGGCTGCTAAAGGCACCGTGCTCATCGCGAAAGGCCACAATATTTTTCGCCAGGGTAGCGTTGAGGCCAGAGATGCGTGTCAGTAGCGCAGACGAGGCGGTATTCACATCAACCCCAACAGCGTTTACACAGTCTTCTACCACGGCGTCCAATGAGCGCGCCAGTTGTGCTTGTGAGACATCATGCTGGTATTGGCCCACCCCAATGGCTTTAGGATCGATTTTCACCAGTTCCGCCAGTGGATCTTGCAAGCGGCGGGCAATGGACACAGCGCCACGCAAGGAAACATCTAAGTCCGGAAACTCCAAGGCAGCCAGTTCTGAAGCTGAATACACTGAGGCACCGGCTTCACTGACCATCACCTTGCTTATGCGCAGCTCTGGGAGCAACTTAACCAACTCAATGGCGAGACGGTCAGATTCGCGACTACCCGTACCATTACCAATGGCAATTAATTGTACTTGATGCTTTTTGCACAGCTGCGCCAAAGTAGCGAGAGTGGCATCCCATTTGTTGTGCGGCACATGGGGGTAAACTGTGGCGGTGTCCAGCACCTTACCAGTGGCATCCACCACGGCAATTTTGCAGCCGGTACGCAAGCCTGGGTCAATCCCCAATGTGCAGCGAGGACCAGCTGGCGCGGCTAATAACAAGTCATGCAGGTTTCGCGCGAAGACATTAATGGCTTCAGTTTCTGCTTGCTCACGTAGCTGGCCAAATAAGTCGGTTTCTAAGTGACTTGAGAGTTTAACTCGCCAAGTCCAGCGCACCACTTCTGCCAGCCAAGCATCGGCCGGGCGCTCTTGATTTTTAATCGCGAAATGCTCAGCAATCACCACTTCACAGGGGTGCATGCTACCAGGGCTGTCATCGCCTAAACTTAAACTGGCAGTTAAAAAGCCCTCGTTGCGGCCACGGAAGATAGCCAGCGCACGGTGTGAAGGGACTCGCTTAAAAGGTTCATCATGTTCAAAATAGTCGCTGAATTTAGCGCCATCTTGCTCTTTACCGGCAACCACCCGAGCGCGTAATAAGGCATCTTGCTGCAACATATTGCGCAAACGCTGTAAAAGCTCGGCATCCTCGGCAAAACGCTCCATAAGAATGTACTTAGCGCCTTCTAGAACCGCTTTTTCATCAGCAAAATTTTGCTCAGCATCAATAAAGCGCGCGGCTTCCACCTGCGGGTTGTGGCTGGGATCGTTAAACAATAAGTCTGCCAGCTCACCTAGGCCTGCTTCTAAAGCAATTTGCCCTTTGGTGCGGCGTTTCTTTTTATAGGGCAGGTATAAGTCTTCTAGACGGGTTTTTGTGTCAGCCAGTGCAATAGCCTGTTGCAGCTCTGCGGTTAACTTGCCTTGCTCATCGATGGAGGCAAGGATTGACGCGCGGCGCTCATCCAGTTCGCGCAAGTAACGTAAACGCTCTTCCAAGTTACGCAGTTGCGTGTCGTCTAAGCTACCAGTGATTTCTTTGCGGTAACGGGCGATAAAAGGCACTGTGGCACCTTCATCGAGCAGGGCAATAGTGGCGGTCACTTGTTGTGGGCGCACGCCCAATTCTGTGGCGATACGAGAACTTATGCTATCCATCAGGCACCTAAGTCAGTCAAAGAAGCAGGATGAACCTGCGCTTAACAGCTAATTATAGGGGAAAACCCACAGCAAACCAGCACTGCTCAGCATAAGAAAGATTTGCTAACAATGCGCAGTACGCATGTTGATTGTGATTGCGGCATACTAGCCTGCATATATATCAACTCCACAAGGTAGGGAAAGCATGAGCGTATCTGAAGGTGAAAAAATCCTTATTGTTGATGACGATGAACGTTTGCGCCGCTTACTTGAACGCTTTTTAACTGAGCAGGGCTTTCGTGTGCGCGGGGTGGAAAATACCGAGCAAATGGATCGTATGCTGGCCCGCGAGCTGTTTAATTTAGTGGTGCTGGACTTAATGATGCCCGGTGAAGATGGCTTAGCTGCATGTCAGCGTTTACGCGAGGGTAATAATCAAATCCCGATCATTATGCTGACCGCTAAAGGTGATGAGGCCAGTCGTATTCAAGGCTTAGAGTTGGGTGCCGACGACTATTTGGCTAAACCATTTAACCCCCGTGAGCTGTTAGCGCGGATTAAAGCTGTATTGCGCCGCCAAGCCACTAGCGTACCCGGCGCCCCGGGCAGTGCTGAGGCCAGCGTAACTTTTGGTGATTACAGCCTCTCCTTGGCCACCCGTGAATTGCGTAAGGGCGATCACGTGCACATGCTCACTACCGGTGAGTTTGCCGTATTAAAAACGTTGGTTGAGCATGCTCGCGAACCCTTAACCCGCGATAAGTTGATGAACTTAGCCCGCGGTCGTGAGTGGGATGCCTTAGAGCGTTCCATTGATGTGCAAGTATCGCGTTTGCGTCGCATGATTGAACCTGACCCAGCCAAGCCGCGCTATATCCAAACTGTTTGGGGTGTGGGTTATGTGTTTGTGCCCGATGGTCAATAAATGAAGACCTCTTGGTTCTATCCACAAAGCTTTTTTGCCCGCACGCTGTGGATGGTCTTGCTGGCGGTGTTATTTTCTAAAGCATTGACTCTGATTTACTTAATGCTCAATGAAGATGTTTTGGTTGACCGCCAATACAGTCACGGCGCTGCGTTAACCTTACGAGCCTACTGGGCATCGCCAGAAAGCGAGCGGCCGATTATTGCCAAGGCTGCTGGCTTGCAGCTGGTGCATGAACATGAGGTGCCGATGGGCGAGACGCACTGGCCCTACAGTGATATTTTTTCTGAACAAATGCGCGCTGAGCTAGGGGCCGATACGCGGGTGCAGATTCGTGCGCAAACGCCACCTTCATTATGGGTGCATGCGCCAAGTCTGGGCCCAGATTGGATTCGTGTACCTTTATACCCGCACCCATTGCGTGGACAGCGGGTGTGGAATCTTGTGGCTTGGTTTTTAGGCATCGGGCTATTATCAACCGCGGCCGCATGGATTTTTGTCAGTCAGCTCAGTGCACCTTTGAAGCGATTAGTAGTGGCCGCGCGTTTGTTTGGCCAGGGCCGCAGTGTGCGCTTGCCTGTTGATGTGGACACTGCCAGTGAAATGGCTGAAGTGTATCGCGCCT
This sequence comes from Gammaproteobacteria bacterium, assembly GCA_012518175.1. Lineage (GTDB taxonomy): Bacteria > Pseudomonadota > Gammaproteobacteria > Pseudomonadales > Pseudomonadaceae > Denitrificimonas. Next base: position 4,907 of record JAAYTE010000187.1, read on the forward strand.
TTAATCAGATGACGGATGACATTGAGCAGGCTGGCCGTGAGCGTGAGCTGATGCTGGCTGGGGTTTCCCATGATTTACGCACACCATTAACACGTTTACGGCTGTCGTTGGAGTTGCTCGACAGTGATCAAGAGCTGACTGCTGACATGGTGCGTGACATTGAAGATATGGATGCGATTTTAGATCAGTTCTTAGCGTTTATTCGTGACGGCCGTGATGAACCGTTGGAAGTCTGTGACTTACAAGAGTTGATTAATGCTGTGGTGGCTCCATATATCCAGCAAGGGCATGATATTCGCCTCTGTTTAGAGAACACTCCTTCCTTACTGCTGCGGCGCGTCTCGATGAAGCGCATGCTGGTTAATCTTATAGAGAACTCACTGCGTTACGGCGGTGAAGGTATTGAGGTGGCGGCTTGCGTAGTGCAGGAGGCGGGGCTGTCCTCTGTAGCCATTAGTGTTCTTGATCGCGGTGAGGGGCTGGATCCAAAAGATCTACAGCGGATTTTTAACCCATTTATTCGCGGTGACCAAGCTCGCGGTGGGCAGGGCGCAGGTTTAGGTTTAGCCATTGTGCAGCGTATTGCTGCGCAGCATGGTGGTAGTGTCAAACTGCTTAACCGTGCCGGTGGTGGCCTAGAGGCAACCGTATGTTTGCCCATAGCTGCACCTGAGCAGCCCGTACAAGTCAGAGTTGCTGCACATAACAAAGGTAAAGGTA
>JAAYTE010000188.1 GCA_012518175.1 Gammaproteobacteria bacterium
CCCCAGTTGTAATTAACACCGGCAAAATCAAACTTACTGGTTTCTGTGGGGTTACTGCGGGTGGATTTGTTTTTGCGTTTACCTTGGTTACCAGAAAAGCCGTTAAGCAGAATTGGCGCATCGTTTGTAGAGTTACGCTGCTTCATGCGCCCTAAACGACCAATGTTAGCAGTGAGGTTTTCTATTTCCTGACTGTTAATGTGCACACCAGTGAAGGTTTGCGGAATCAAACGACCATCGCCTGAGGATACCGTTGGGATTTTCGGCATCAGCGTTCCGGCTTTTAAGGTGTTTTCAGAAAGACGCGCCTTAAATGTTCCGCCAAGGGAGCCGTAACTGCTGGGTACTTTGCCTTTGTGGTTTTTTGGCAGTAATAAACCTGTGCCGGAAGTACCGCCACCTGAATCAAGTTTAAAACCAGAGAAACCGTACGCATCAACCCCAACGCCAACAGTGCCTTCGGTAAAGCCAGACTCATAACGCAGCAAGAAACCTTGCGCCCATTCTTCAGCTTTGGATTGTGATCCGCTGGGTGCATCGCGAAAATCGCGATTCATATAAAAGTTGCGCAGCTCCAAGCTGGCTTTGCTATCTTCAATAAAAGCAGCTTGTGCTGCCATGGGGATGCTCAAGGCAATAGCGAGGCTACCCAAGCTGATTGAGCGTGCTAACGGACTAAACTTCATTATTGTAATTCTCCGTGGTGCGGACTGGGTCTGTTATTTGATTTATATTGTAGCGGGTGAACTAGAGCACGGTAGTGACTCACTGGTCATTTAGACGTTGGTCGAAAAAATATCATTATGTAAACTAGTCCACATTTTATTAGCTGTGCCAGTGAGTTTTATTGATGCGTCAGCGCGTGACGCATCAAGACGGCACACTTGGTTTTATTTTCAAGGAATACAGGTATGTCAGCTCAGGAGCTACAGTCGGGTTTTATTGTTGCGCATAGCAACCACTTAGAAGAGTTACGTGAGCTTGTTGTGCAGTGGACGAAAATCAACCCACTATATGCACTTGAAAATGAACATATTTTGGTGCAGAGCAATGGTATTGCCCAATGGCTTAAATTTGCTTTAGCCGATGATCGAGGCTGTGGCATTGCTGCAGGTTTACAAATAGGATTACCCGCCCGTTTTTTGTGGCAAGTGTATCGACAGGTGCTGGGCACTGAGACTATTGCCAAAAGTTCGCCCTTTGATAAAGCTCCGCTAACTTGGCGCTTAATGCGATTGCTGCCCAAGGTGGTGCGTGAGCCGGTTTTTGCTCCTTTGCAGCATTTTCTTGATGATGATCCAGATTTGCGTAAACGCTACCAGCTGGCGGAGCGTTTGGCTGACCTCTATGACCAATACCAAGTCTATCGCTCAGACTGGCTCAAAGACTGGGCTGTGGGAGATGATCAGCTGCGCCAAGTGGCAGGCCAGCCGCAGATCAGTGAAGAAAAAGCTCAAGCACGCGAGCCTATAGTGGCGTGGCAGGCGGCGCTGTGGCGTTTGTTGATTGATGACATTGGTGCTGAGGCAATTGACAGCAGCCGCGCCGCGGTACACCCACGTTTTATCGCTAAAATGCGTGAGTTAGACGCTGCGCCAGCAGGGCTGCCACGGCGGATTATTGTCTTTGGGATTTCCTCACTGCCAGCGCAAATGGTTGAGGCGTTAGCAGCCATCAGCCGTTTTAGTCAGGTCATGCTTTGTGTGCATAATCCTTGCCAGTATCACTGGGCAGATATAGTTGAAGATAAACAGCTGTTACGCCACGAGTACCGCCGGCAAAGCCGTAAGCAAGGCTTCCCTGAGGTTTTGTCCATTGAGCAGTTGCACCAGTTTGCCCACCCTCTATTGGCCGCCTGGGGTAAGCAAGGCCGTGACTATATTAGCTTGCTCGACAAGTATGATGAGCTGGACAGCTATCAAACAGTGTTTGACAGTCACGGTCAGCGTGTTGATATTTTTGAGGACGGTGCCAGCGCAACGCTACTGGA
>JAAYTE010000189.1 GCA_012518175.1 Gammaproteobacteria bacterium
AAAGTTGCTGGCCTGTTGCGCTTTGCTTCAACCCAGAGCGGGAATGATGAGCAAACTGTGGGGCTTAGCCAGTATATTGAGCGTATGCAGGATGGGCAGGACAAGATTTACTTCTTAACCGGCGAGAGCTATGCGCAGGTTAAAAATAGCCCACACCTAGAAGTATTCCGCAAAAAAGGCATCGAAGTGCTGCTGCTCACCGACCGCATTGACGAGTGGCTGATGAGCTACTTGACCGACTTTGACGGTAAGAGCTTTGTGGATGTGGCGCGTGGTGATTTAGATCTGGGCGCACTGGATACTGAAGAAGATAAGCAGGCGCAAGACGAAGTCGCTAAGAGTAAAGAAGCGCTAGTAACACGCTTGAAAACTGTTTTGGGTGATCAAGTGGCCGATGTGCGTGTATCCCACCGTCTAACGGATTCACCAGCTATTTTAGCCATTGGTGAGCAAGACTTAGGTTTGCAGATGCGCCAGATCCTTGAGGCCAGTGGTCAGAAAGTGCCTGAGTCGAAGCCCGTCTTTGAAATTAACCCAGCGCATAACTTAGTGGAGAAGCTCGATGCTGAGGCGGATGAGCAGCGCTTTGAAGACTTGTCGATGATCTTATTTGATCAGGCAGCATTGGCGGCAGGCGATAGCTTGAAAGATCCTGCAGCTTATGTGCAGCGTTTGAATAAACTGCTGGTTGAGCTGAGCAGCTAAGCTGTAGTTGAGCAAGACAAAAAAACCGCGATTTATTCGCGGTTTTTTTATTTACAGCCAGTGCTTAATCGAGTTGAGCAATATGAGTGTTTAGCTCATCCAGTGCATTACTTAGCGAGAACAGTGACCAGTTTGGTGGCGTTAATCAGGTTGTCACCCACTGGGCAACGTTCTTCAATTTTTTCTAGAAAAGCTTGCTTGGCAGCATCATCCAAATCAGCATCAATGTTTACTTTTAAACGCATTTCTTGGAAGCCAGCACGGGCAGTGGTCTCACGCCCCAATAAGCAGTCTGGATCGTAATCGGCTTCCACTTCGAATGTCATGCCGCGCAGGTTAATTTTATCTTGGAAAGCAATAATGCGTCCCAAGCTGCCTACACAACCGGCATAGGCAGCGAGAACCAGCTCAGGTGGCGCCGGACCTAAGTCTGCACCGCCAGCGTTTTTAGGTTGGTCCATGTACACTTTGTGCTCACCGCACATGATTTCAATGGTCATTCCGGCACCCATATGGCCGGTTGCCCGTAAAGTTTTTATAGCCATGTTGGATAACTCCTTTAGGGAAACTAAAAGCAAACTAAATATTCATAATAAGTATTATATCATAATTGTTTTTGATGGGTTTGATCTTGATCAGTTTGCGGGCGCTGAGGGAAGCGTTTTTATCCTATAAAAAGATGCTGAGCGGCGCATAGGTTAGGCGCTAGCATTGAGTTGTGCTGGGGGCAGGAAGATGAGTTTGTACGGCTCTGGCGGGGTTATGTGGCGGGGTGATTGGGACAGTGATAACCCGAGCCAAGCTCTGTCGGCTTAGCTCGGGTCGATTAGGTTAAGGGGGGCAGGTTAGCTGCGGCCCTTAACTTTTTTGTCATTTACTGTGGCGTCTTCTAGGATGATTTGGTATTCCTTGCCGTCTTTTTCGACTTGCTGCAAGCGCACCAATAAATAATCCCAGTCTTTAGCAAACCATAAAATGGTAATGCGCTTGCTTTGAGTTGGGTCACGTACGCGCTCTACTTTAATGGCATCAACAGTACCGACCATAGTCTCTACGCTTTCTTCACCCAGCACACGAAAATCATAGGTGTCGAGCTCATCGCCATCAAACACTTGGTAAGACATACTGGTTTTACCCTCGGCAACGTCGCGCTGTAAGGCGAGCTGGTAAGAGGACTTGTCTTGAACGCCTTGAATCAGAGTAGCGTTAATGGGTGTGCCACGATCGCTGCCGGTGACACGTTGCGTTGTCCAGTCAAAATCTTGCTTGATTGATTTGGATTTGCCTAAACCTGTGCGCGAATAGCGGTATTTTAGTGGGCGTACTTCGCCATTATGTAAGGTGAGCCAGCTGGTTTCATTAAGGCCAGCTACGAGCATCGAGGCAGAAAACTCAAGCTTCCAAGTACCATTACTGTCTGCTTGTAAACTACGCTCAGCTTTACCGCTAAAGGGTAATTGTTTCCAATCGGCCGTGTAGTTAGCGGAGAAAGGCTGCAGTGGCGCAGCCATTAAGCTGGCCGGCAGACTAAAAGCAGCTAGGATAAAAAATAAGGCGCGGCGCATATGTGTTCTCCTAAGGTTGAAACTTAAAGCCAGAAGGGCCTAAAAGTTGTCCATCTAGCATGGCTTTGTGCTGGTGTAACTGCAGGCGTCCTTCAGCAAACCAGCGCACAGCCAGCGGGTAAACTTGATGCTCGAGCGCATGCACTTTCTGCGCTAACTGTTCAGCGTTGTCATCTGCAGAAATTGCTAAACTCGCTTGTATGACTACCGGGCCACCGTCGAGTTCCTCGGTAACAAAGTGAACGCTGCAGCCGTGCTCGGTATCACCGGCAGCAATGGCCCGCTGATGAGTCTCCAGACCTTTGTGCTTCGGTAGCAAGGACGGATGAATATTGAGCAAGCGCTGCGCATAATGGCGGGTAAACTCTGGGGTGAGAATACGCATAAAACCTGCAAGCACCACTAAGTCAGGTTGGTATTGGTCAATAACCTCGATCAAAGCGCTGTCAAAGGCTAGGCGATCAGCAAACTCTTTATGGTTGAGGACATGTTGGGCAATGCCTGCTTGCTGGGCACGGACTAAACCATAAGCATCAGCGCTGTTGCTGATTACTGCTCTGATTTTGGCAGTGGGGTGCTCAGCTAAGTCATCGATAATGGCTTGTAGATTGCTGCCTGATCCGGAGATCAGGACAACAATATTGCAGGGATTAGAGTCGGACATTAATGGCTTTTTAAGTTGTTAAGAACAATACGCTCAGCATTTTCAGCGGCAGCTTGAATGTGACCAATGATCCAAGGCTTTTCGCCTGATGCTTGCAAGTGTGCGAGGACTGCCGCTTGCTGCTCAGCAGCAACACATATCACCATGCCCACGCCGCAGTTGAGTACGCGGTGCATTTCAATTTCATCAACGTTACCTTGCTCTTGCAGCCAATCAAAGACTGCAGGGCGCGTCCAACTGGCCACATCAATCACTGCTTGTGAGTTGGCTGGCAGCACTCGAGGCAGGTTCTCTACTAAGCCGCCGCCAGTGATGTGCGACATGGCTTTGACCGCGCCCGTTTCTTTGATGAGCTTGAGTAAGGGTTTCACGTAAATACGTGTTGGCGCCATCAGTAAGTCACTGAGTGGCTGACCATCTAATTGCGTCTCTTTAATATCAGCGCCGGCAACTTCAATGATTTTACGAATCAATGAATAGCCATTGGAGTGTGGACCTGAAGAAGGCAAAGCAATCAATACATCGCCAGCAGCTACTTTAGAGCCATCAATGATTTCAGATTTTTCCACGACGCCGACACAAAAGCCTGCTAAATCATAGTCTTCGCCACTGTACATGCCAGGCATTTCAGCAGTTTCACCGCCGACGAGTGCACAACCGGCTTGCTCGCAGCCTTCGCCAATCCCAGTTACCACTTGGGCTGCGATATCCACATTGAGTTTGCCGGTGGCGTAGTAATCTAAAAAAAACAAAGGCTCTGCGCCGCTGACGATTAAGTCGTTAACGCACATCGCAACGAGATCAATACCGATTTTTTCGTGCTTATTCAGGTCTATGGCTAAACGTAGCTTAGTGCCCACACCGTCAGTGCCTGAAACTAATACAGGCTGGCGGTAACCTTCGGGGATTTCACATAAAGCGCCAAAGCCACCAAGGCCGCCAAGAACTTCAGGACGTGCAGTGCGTTTAGCAACGCCTTTAATGCGTTCAACCAATGCTTCACCAGCGTCAATATCGACACCTGCGTCCTTGTAGCTTAAAGAGGTTTTGTTGTTGCTCATGAATAGGGCCTTTGCGAAAAATGCGGGAAATACGAATAATCGTGCAATTTTATCAGGCTTCGAGCCGAGCGGCCATCATCTGAGCGCAAAGTGTTTATTAATCGCAGGATAAGGGTAAGGGGCTGGGCATTGAGAGGCAGTGCTTAAGACGCTTTTACTGCAAAAGAGGTGTTTTGCTTAGGTGGAGCATGGGGTGTATGGCGCGAGTGCTAGCGGTTTGACTGTTGCTATAACTCAACCCGAGCAGGCTGATAACCAAGCTTGCGGTAACGGACAAAGTTTTGCCGACAAATGTGTAACAGCTCAGGCTCTTGGTTAACAATTTCGATGACACGGCTAAAACAATCCAAATGAGTGGAGAGCTCACTGTGTAAATTAATCAGCACGCTGGGGGTGTGTGCTGGGCGTTCATTAATGCCCAACACCACCGGAGCGCAGTTTTGCTCAGCATAGAGCGCGTGCGGGATAAAGCTGGCTTTGCGGAAAGTCCAGAGTAACTCATCCAGCTCTGCTTGCTGCTGTGCAGAGGCGCAGCGGATAAATGTCATAAAACCTGCGCGCCAAGCTTTATGTGCCAAGCGGCAGGCCGCAATTAAGCGGTCCGCCGATTGGGTGGAAGGTAAAACGTAAAACTCTACTTTCACTGCACACGATCCAATAAATATTGGCTCAATAGGGGGACCGGACGACCGGTTGCGCCTTTTTCTTTACCGCCACTGATCCAAGCAGTGCCAGCGATATCCAAGTGTGCCCAAGGGTACTCTTTGGTAAAGCGCGATAAGAAACAACCAGCAGTAATAGTGCCTGCTTTTGGCCCGCCGATATTGGCAATATCAGCAAAGGGGCTGTCCAGTTGCTCTTGGTAGTCATCAAATAATGGTAACTCCCAAGCCACATCGCTGGCTTGTTGGCCCGCGCTTAAGAGACTGGCGACTAACTCTGAGTTGTTACCCATCAAACCACTGGTATTGCTGCCTAGAGCAACGATACAGGCACCGGTCAGCGTCGCGATATTCACCACCGCTTTAGGCTTAAAGCGCTCAACGTAAGTTAGGGCGTCACATAAAACTAGGCGGCCTTCGGCATCGGTGTTGAGGATCTCTACGGTCTGGCCGCTCATGGTGGTGACGATATCGCCGGGGCGGGTAGCGCCACCGCTAGGCATGTTTTCTGCACAGGTTAAAACACCAATGACGTTAATTGGCAGCTCCAGCTCTAGCACGGCTTTCATTGTCCCGAGAACACTGGCAGCACCGCCCATGTCGTATTTCATTTCGTCCATACCTGCACCGGGTTTGAGGCTGATGCCACCGGTATCAAAGGTAATGCCCTTACCGACGAGCACATAAGGTTGCTCGTTATCTTTACCACCTTGATAGTGCATGACGATTAAGCGTGGCGGCTGGTCGCTGCCTTGGGCAACTGCGAGTAAGGCCCCAGCGCCCAGCTCTTTAAGCTGCTCTTCTTCTAAGATGTCCACCTTGAGCTTGCTGTTGTGCTTGCTCAGCTCTTTGGCCTGTTCGGCGAGGTAGCGAGGGTGGCAAATGTTAGGTGGCATATTGCCCAGGTCGCGGGTAAAAGCCATACCTGTAGCAATGGCTTGGCCTTCTTTGCAGGCCTTAGTGACTGCTGCTTCTTGTTCGGCAGTGCACAGTAAAGTGATTGTGCTCAATTTTACCGCAGGCGCTTTTTCACTTTTGAACTGATCAAAAACGTAGAGGCCATCAATCAGGCATTCAGTGACTAAACGTGCGCTGGCATAGGTATCACGGTTTTTAATGGCCAGTTCAGCAAAGGCAAAGCTGGCATCTTTAATGGCTAAGTTTTTAAACGTATTGAGAATTGCGCTGACTAACTTGCGGGTGTTGCGATCAGTGAGTTCGGCGTCTTTACCAATGCCAACCAGTAATACACGTTGTGCTTTAAGATTGGCTAAGTTGTGCAGCAGCAAGGTTTGACCAATTTTTCCTTGCATGTCTCCCGCTTTGAGTACAGCGCTGATAGCACCGGCGCATAGCTTATCGATCTGTTGGCCTTGGCTATCGAGTTTTAGTTCTTCGTTAACGGTTAAGACAAGTGCACTGCTTGGTAGTGTTTCAACTGAATGGGTTGTGACTAAAAAGTCCATACTCAATGATCCTCAAGACAAAGATAGAAAGATGCAGGATAATACTGTTGGTTTGCATCGGCGTGTAGGTACACTGCCATAATATGTATGACTAGTGTGAGCCGCGATAGGCGGTCTTGACAAGCTTGGAGCCTTTACTTGATAGTTTTTCGTTACCTTTCCCGAGAAGTTTTGCTGGCCTTTAGTGCGGTCAGTGCGGTTCTGCTTGTGATTATTATGAGCGGTCGTTTTATTAAATATCTGGCGCAAGCAGCACAGGGTATGCTTGATCCTGGCGTACTGCTATTGATTATGGGCTACCGCATTCCGGGGTTCTTGCAGTTGATTCTACCGCTAGGGCTCTTTTTAGGCATCTTACTGGCCTATGGTCGTTTATACCTAGAAAGTGAAATGACGGTGTTAACGGCCACGGGCATGAGCGAGCAGCGCTTATTGTCTTACACTTTAGTGCCAGCTTTTTTTATTGCGTTAGTCTGCGCCTGGCTGAGTTTTGTCTTGACCCCGCAAGGTGTGCAAAATGTTGCTCAAATCCTTAATGAGCAAGATGCGTTAACCGAATTTGATACTTTGGTGCCTGGGCGTTTCCAAGCTATGCGTGATGGCTCGCGGGTCACTTATGCGCAGGAGCTGTCCGGTGGTCGCGATGAATTGCGCAGTGTATTTATTTCGGAGAAGCGCGATGTGCGCAAACCCAGTGATAAAGAAGAAGGTATTACGGTTTTAGTGGCGCAGTCCGGTCGCCAAGAAATTCAAGAAGATGGCAGTCGCTACTTAGTATTGCATGATGGCTACCGCTATGACGGCACACCAGGTGATGCGGATTACCGCGTTATCCATTACGACACCTACGGTGTGTTGCTGCCTAAGCCTGAAATTGAAGTGAAAATGGGTGAGCGCGAAACCATGCGCACAGCTGAATTGCTGGGCAGTGATCAGCCGCGCATGCAGTCTGAATTGCAATGGCGCTTATCCATTCCGCTATTGGTTTTAATTGTTACTTTAATTGCTGTGCCGCTATCTCGGGTCAATCCACGGCAAGGGCGCTTTCTAAAGTTACTCCCTGCGATTTTATTGTATATGGCTTATTTAGCCTTATTGGTTGCCGCACGCAGCGCGCTGGATAAAGGCCGTATTCCTGTGGCGGTAGGGCTGTGGCCGGTGCACGGCGTGTTTTTGTTGATTGGTTTATTGTTGGTGTATTGGCAGCCGATGCGTTTAAAGCTGGCGCAGCGTCGAGCACAGAAGGAGTCGCAAAATGCGTAGGCTGGATCGCTACATAGGTAGCACTGTGTTCTTAGCCATTGTTGCGGTGCTGGGTATTATTACCGGCTTGGCCTTATTGTTTGCCTTCATTGACGAGTTAAATGACATTGAAGGTGCTTATACCCTTTTGGATGCTGCCAGCTATGTGGGCTTGACTGCACCGCAGCGTATTTACGATATGTTACCTATGGCAGCCTTGATTGGTTGTTTAGTTGGGTTAGGGACTTTGGCCAGTAACAGTGAGCTGACGGTGATTCGTGCTGCTGGGGTTTCCATTCGCCGGATTGTTTGGGCAGTTATGAAGCCCATGCTGGTGCTGATGGTGGTCGGACTGGTGGTTGGCGAGTATCTAGCACCTTGGACATCAAGCATGGCTCAGGCCAATCGTTCATTGGCACAATCAGTGGGCAAGGCGCAAAGCTCTAAGCATGGTTTATGGCACCGCCAAGGCAGTGAGTACATTCACATTAATGCGGTGCAGCCCGGTGGCAAATTAATCGGTGTCACCCGCTATTTGTTTGATGATCAGCAGCGTTTGCTAGGTTCGAGCTTCGCCAAGCAAGGGCTTTATCAGGATGGCTACTGGCAACTTGAAGATATTGTTTATACCGAATTACAAGAGCGCAGTAGCAGTGTTAGGCAAGCAGCCAGTGAGCGCTGGGATGTGGAAATCAGCCCACAATTGCTCAATACCGTAGTCATGGAGCCAGATACTCTACCTATTACTGGGCTGTGGCAGTACGCACACTATCTAAATGATCAAGGCTTGAATGCTAATCGCTATTGGCTGGCGTTTTGGGTCAAGGTGCTACAGCCCTTAGTGACTGCGGCCTTGGTCTTGATGGCCATTTCTTTTGTGTTTGGCCCGTTACGCTCTGTGACTTTGGGGCAGCGTGTGTTTACTGGGGTTGTGGTGGGGTTTGTCTTTCGCATTGCCCAAGATTTGCTTGGGCCGGCCAGCTTAGTCTTTGGTTTTGCCCCCATCGTTGCGGTGATGTTACCGGCGTTAATTTGTGCTGGTTGCGGTTTATGGCTGCTAAAACGGGCTGGCTAGCAGGTTAAATATCCATAGGATGATTGCCAATTGTAGGTAGCGTGGTTAAAGTGTTGCCCCGTTTTATTTGTCGGGTCGACACGTATTATTATGACACCACTTGAACGTTATCAGAGTGATTTACAGCGTCCGGATTTTTTTCGTGACGCTGCACAAGAAAATGCCGTACGCCATTTGCAGCGTCTTTATGATGATTTAGTCAAAGAGACGCCCAGCGCTGGTAATGGCTTATTGGGTCGTCTGCTCGGTAAAAAGTCCGTGCAACCTATTAAAGGATTGTATTTCTGGGGCGGCGTGGGGCGCGGTAAGACCTATTTGGTCGATACCTTTTTTGACGCGCTACCCTTTGAGCAGAAAATGCGTACCCACTTCCACCGTTTTATGAAGCGTGTGCACGAAGAGTTGCGCACCCTTGATGGTGAAAAAAACCCCTTAGTGATTGTTGCTGAGCGTTTTGCTAAAGAAGCGCGGGTGATCTGTTTTGATGAGTTTTTTGTCACTGATATCACCGATGCGATGATTCTTGCTGGCTTGCTGGAAGAGTTATTTAAAAACGGCGTAAGCTTGGTGGCTACCTCCAACATTGTGCCTGATGCTTTGTATAAAGATGGTTTGCAGCGTGCGCGTTTTTTGCCGGCCATTGCTTTGTTGAAGCAGCATACTGAGGTGGTTAACGTCGACAGTGGTATTGATTACCGTCTGCGTGCCTTAGAGCAGGCTGAGTTGTATCACTACCCGCTAAGCGCAGCGGTGGAGCAAGAGCTGGATAAAAGCTTTCGCAGCTTCTTGTTAGAAAACAGCAAGATTTTTGAAAATGAGCCGTTAACCGTAGAAAACCGCACCATCGTTGCCCGTAAAGTGGCGAATGATGTGGCTTGGTTTGATTTTCGTGAGCTGTGCGATGGGCCACGTAGCCAGAACGATTACATCGAGTTAGGCAAAATTTACAGCACGGTGATTTTGTCCAATCTTGAGCAGATGGACAGCGCTAATGAAGACGTTGCCCGACGTTTCATTAACTTAGTTGATGAGTTTTACGATCAAAGCGTTAAGTTAATTATTTCTGCAGAAGTGCCGTTGAAAGATTTGTATGCGGGTAACCGTTTACAGTTTGAGTTTCAGCGCACTTTAAGTCGTTTGTTGGAAATGCAATCCCACGAGTACCTCGCGCGTCCGCACCGGTCTTAAGTATGACGGCCTGTCGACTCGCTCCCTCTCCCTAGAGTAGATACTATGAAGCGTGCGACTCAATCTGACTTGCTGCTGGTTGCGGTAACGCTGATCGCAGCAGTCAGTTGGGTGTTTTCTAAAGAAGCCATTGCCTTAATGCCTCCCTTGTTATTTATGGGACTGCGTTTTTTATTGGCTGCGGCTTTTTTAGCGTGCCTGGGTTACCGGCAGTTACTTCGACTCACCAGCGAGCATATTGTTCGCAGTGTGCAGGTGGGTATCGTCTTTGGTTTGGCCATGCTGTTTTGGGTGCTGGGCTTGGCCCACAGTGACAGTATGGGCGAGGGCGCTTTTTTAACCAGTTTAGGTGTTTTGCTGGTGCCAATTGTGGCTCGTGTGTTTTTTTCTGAACCGATACCACGCAGCACTTGGCTGGCTTTGCCGGTGGCGTTAGTCGGGATGGTGCTGCTGTCCTTGGCGCAGGGTTTTAGCATTCAGCGCGGGCAGGTTTTTTATCTAATTGCCGCCTTGGGGCTGGCGCTCTTCTTTACTTTAAATACTCGGGTGGCCACAGTTTCTGTGCGCCAAGCTCGGGGGAATAAGGCTGCTGCCGAATTAAGCGCAGTGGATCCCTTGGCGTTAACTGTGATTGCTTTAACTGCGGTAGGGTTGGTGACGTTGCTGGCTTCGCTGCTATTTGAAAACTGGCGCGGGACAACCTTGCAATGGTCTCCAGCGCTGTTGGGGTGGCTGGTGGCCAGTGCAATCATTGGTACTGCTGCACGTTTTTGGCTGCAAACCTTTGCGCAAAGCTTAACAACACAAACCAGTGGTGCAGTGATTCTTATTTTAGAGCCAATCTGGGTCGCACTGTTTGCAGCCCTTTGGTTTGCTGAAACTCTATCTGCGCTGCAGTTAGTGGGTTGTGTAATGATATTTTTGGCCTTGCTGGTGAATCGTTGGCAAGTTATACGATCTATTGTTACGCAACGTGGTATTTAAATTAAATTCAGCGCCTTGCACACCTCGCTGGTCTTAGTATCTCGCGGTGCTGAGTATTGATAGCTAAGAAGCAGTTGCCGTGGTGCGCTAGGCTGTTTATGGTAGAGCACTTGCGTTGGTCCAACGGTTAGAGAGAATGAAAATGCGATTTTTTGTAGGCATTGCTGCGGTATTGATGTCCTTGACGCTGGTTGCTCATGCAGAGCCAGTGGCGGGGTTGTATCAAGTTCGTGAAGAGTTAGAGAGCCAAGAAAGTGAAGTGCGTGATGCGGGCTTACAGCAAGCCTTTGTTACTTTGGTGCAGCGCTTAACCGGTCAAGCCAATGCTGCTCAATCAGCAGAGCTGGCTCAATACTTAGTGGACCCGCAAGCCTTGATCAGCCGCTATGGTTATGACGGCAATACCTTAATTGTGAATTTTGATCCACCCAGCGTGCAAACAGCATTACGGGCAACACAGTTACCGGTGTGGGGCAGTAATCGACCTGCGGTGCTGACCTGGTGGTTGCTGGATGACGTGCAGGGTTTGCGTTTAGTCAGCGATGGCCAGGCTGATGCACAGCCATTGCACAGTGCAGCGCGCTATTACGGGGTACCTGCGCGGCTGCCATTGGGTGATCTTGATGAGCAGTTACTGGTGAGTGCCGATGTACTCAGTGATAGTGAGCAAATTCGTCAGTCAGCTGAGCGCTATAACGCCGACGCTGTGGTCGTGGTGCAACAGCAGCCAGAAGCAGAAGTATTGCAGGCGCAGTGGCAGTTGTGGCTGGGTGATGAGCGTCAAGCTGGGCAGGTCAGTGCTGACTCGCAAACAGAATTGGCGCGCGAGGTGTTTGCCCAAGTCAATCAGCGCTTAGCTGAGCGTTTTGCGATTAAACCCGGTGAGGGCGAGTCGTTCACTGTTAGGGTGGCAGGAGTTGACCTAGAGCGCTTTGTTTTAGTTGAGCGTCTATTGCAGCCCTTTGCCGCGCAGCTCACGGAAGTCACCAAAGACTATGCCCAATGGCAAGTGCGCAGCAGTCCAGAGCAGTTAAGGGCACAGCTGACTTTAGCCAATTTACAAGAACAAGCCCAACCGACAATGCCCAATCAGTCTGCTGAAGGGCAGGAGCAATCTGTAACAGCGCAGGTTGCTAGGTCGAACAACGCTAATGCCAGCTCGCAGCTGCTCTATTTTAGCTGGTAATGACTGAGTGAATTAATTATGGCGCAACACCTGAAAAATTGGTTGTTATTAGCTGTACTGGCCTTAGGCTTGCTGATTATTTATCAGCTGTTGCCCATTCTTACGCCGTTTTTGGTCAGTATTTTGCTCGCCTATATGGGCGACCCTGTGGTGGATTTTCTAGAGCGCTATAAGGTTCCCCGTACGGTGGGGGTGATTGCTGTGTTTGTCTTGGTCAGTTTAATAATGCTGGTGTTACTGCTGGTATTAGTGCCCATGATTGGACGGCAATTGGTGAGCTTGTATGGGCTGACGCCACAATTGATTGATTGGTTGCAAGACAGTGCTTTGCCGTGGCTGCAATTGCAGCTGGGCATCAGTGCAAAAATCGATAGCCTCGACAGTATCAAACAAATGTTCAGTGAGAACCTAGGAAAGACCACGGATGTTATGCAAATGCTGTTAGCTAAAATTACCGCCTCCAGTGTGGTTTTTTTAGGTTGGCTGGCTAATATGTTGCTCATTCCTGTGGTGACATTTTACTTGCTGCGCGATTGGGATATTTTAGTGGCGAAGCTGCGCCGTTTATTACCGAGAAAAAATGAAAAGCTGGTGGTTAACTTGATCGCTGAATGTCATGAAGTGTTGGGCGCCTTTATGCGCGGGCAGCTCTTGGTGATGTTGGCGTTGGGTGTGGTGTATGCGGCCGGGTTAATGGTGCTGGGTTTAGAGCTGGGTTTATTGATTGGCTTGCTAGCTGGCTTAGCAAGTTTAGTTCCTTATATGGGCTTTATTGTCGGCATTGGCGCGGCATTAATTGCAGGCTTGTTTCAGTTTGGTTTAGACCCTTATCTGCTTTTAGGTATAGTTGCTGTGTTTGCGATTGGGCAGGCACTGGAGAGTATGTTACTGACGCCATTACTGGTTGGCGATCGCATTGGTTTGCATCCGGTGGCGGTTATTTTTGCCATTCTCGCCGGCGGCCAGTTGTTTGGTTTTACTGGTGTGTTGTTGGCATTGCCGGTGGCTGCTGTGATCATGGTATTGCTGCGCCATTTGTATACGCTGTACACAGATTCAAATATGTATGGGCAGTCCAATGCCGCAGAGCAACCCATCAATCCTGTCGAGGCTAAGCAGACATCAGTCTGTGAGCAGCCTATAAATGAGTCCACATGAAACCCACGCAACTATCACTGAGCATGCGTCTGCGGGATGACGCCACTTTTGCCAATTATTACCCTGGAGCCAATGCAGGCACATTAGGCTACGTTGAGCATGCCTGTGAGACTGAAAACCAGTGGCTCGATAGCGTTCTCTACCTGTGGGGCTCCGCTGGTGTTGGCCGCAGCCACTTACTGCAAGCGGCATGCTTGCGTGTGGAAGAGCGCGGTGGTCGGGCTTTATATTTGCCCCTTGCCGAGCTGGCGCATCATGGTCCGCAGTTGCTGGATAATGTCGAGTTTTGTGATCTGGTGTGTTTGGATGATATTCAAGCTGTGCTGGGGCAGCCGCACTGGGAAGAGGCGTTGTTTCATGCGTTTAACCGTTTGCGTGATGCAGGTAAACAACTGTTAATAGCTGCCCATGCACCACCGCGCGAGCTTTCCATTAAACTCCCCGACTTGCAATCACGCCTCAGCATAGCGCTGGTGTTTCAGCTGCATGAGCTCAGTGATGATGATAAATTACGGGCTTTACAGCTGCGCGCTTCACGTCGCGGCTTGCGTTTGTCAGACGAGGTGGGCCGCTTTATTTTAGCGCGCTCCGTGCGCAGTACTACGGTGTTATTTGATACCTTAGAGCAGTTGGATCACGCCTCTTTACAAGCACAACGTAAACTTACCATCCCCTTTCTTAAAGAAGCCTTGGGCTGGTAGTTGCAGTTGTGTTGCACCGTTACGTTGATATTTAAATTTGCCGTTTTTTCTTGAGATCTATAGTTAATGAGTACAAAACAACAGCAGAATGAAAGTACTTCTGGGGTTAAAATATATTTTCGCTTGCTGGGTTACATCAGACCTTATATTGGTATGTTTATTATCAGTATTATTGGTTTCCTGATTTTTGCTTCAACCTCGCCAATGCTCGGCTATGTGCTGAAGTACTTTGTTGATGGCCTAGCCAATCCTGATGCGGTGTTATTTCCCAAGGTGCCCTGGTTGGCTGATGTGCGCTTGGTAGAGGCTGTGCCTCTATTAATCGTTGTTATCGCTTTGTGGCAGGGAATCGGCTCTTTTTTAGGTAATTTTTATCTGGCTAAAGTGTCTTTAGGCTTAGTGCATGATTTGCGCGTGCAACTGTTTAATAACTTGCTGGTTTTGCCCAATCGCTATTTTGATAACCACAATTCTGGGCATTTGATTTCACGGATTACCTATAACGTCACCATGGTGACAGGTGCGGCAACGGATGCCATTAAAGTGATTGTCCGAGAGGGCATGACCGTAGTGTTTTTGTTTTGTACCCTGCTGTGGATGAACTGGAAACTCACGCTGGTGATGGTGGCTATTTTACCAGTCATTGCCTTAATGGTGAGCAGTGCCAGTAAAAAGTTCCGCAAACAAAGCAAAAAAATCCAGGTGGCTATGGGTGACGTGACGCACGTGGCTTCGGAAACTATTCAGAGCTATCGCGTAGTGCGCAGTTTTGGTGGTGAGCCATATGAGCGCAAGCGCTTCTTAGAGTCGAGCCTGAGTAACACTGAAAAACAATTGCGCATGATTAAAACTAACGCGGTGTATACGCCTTCCTTGCAGCTAGTGATTTATTCAGCCATGGCTGTGCTGCTATTTTTAGTTCTGCTCTTGCGTGGCGATTCATCGCCAGGTGACTTGGTGGCTTATATTACTTTGGCGGGTTTGTTGCCTAAGCCGATTCGTCAGTTGTCCGAAGTTAGCTCAACGATTCAAAAAGGTGTGGCTGGTGCGGAAAGCATTTTTGAGCAGCTCGATGAAGAGCCAGAAAGTGATCAAGGCACGGTTGAAATGGATCAGGTGGGTGGCCACTTAGAAGTGCGCAACTTATCCTTTATGTATCCAGGTACAGACCGTCCGGTTTTGCAAGACATCAGCTTTGTCGCTGAGAAAGGTCAGATGATTGCGTTAGTTGGACGCTCTGGCAGTGGCAAATCCACCTTAGCCAACTTGATCCCGCGTTTTTATGGGCATCAACAGGGACAGATATTGCTGGACGGGGTTGAAGTACAGGACTTTACTTTAGCAAACTTGCGCCGCCATATGGCTTTGGTGACCCAGCAGGTGTCATTGTTTAATGACACTGTGGCAAAAAATATTGCTTATGGCGATCTTGCCGATGCTTCTTTAGATGAAATTAAAGCTGCTGCAGAGGCCGCCTATGCCGCCGAGTTTATTGAACGTATGCCGCAAGCTTACGAAACTCTAGTGGGTGAAAATGGGGTGTTGTTATCAGGCGGTCAACGGCAGCGTTTAGCCATTGCCCGAGCGTTATTGAAAAATGCTCCTTTATTGATTCTCGATGAGGCAACTTCTGCTTTAGACACTGAATCTGAGCGTCATATTCAGGCAGCGTTAGACCATGCTGTACAAGGCCGTACTACCTTAGTGATTGCCCACCGCTTATCCACTATTGAAAAGGCTGATCTGATTTTAGTGATGGATCAGGGGCGCATTGTTGAGCGCGGTAATCATCAAGAACTGTTAGCGCAAAATGGTTATTACAGCCGTTTACATGCCACCCAGTTCGAGGATTTAGAGCCAGCTGTGGAGGTTCAAGAATGAGGGCTGCCAAGCACTATCAGTTGTCTGATTTGCTTTATTTGATGGCACGCTTACGCGATCCTGAGAATGGTTGTCCGTGGGATCTGCAACAAGATTTTGCCAGCATTGTTGCGCACACTTTAGAAGAAGCCTACGAGGTTGCTGATGCCATTGAGCGTGAGGATTTTGCTCACCTGCCCAGCGAGCTCGGCGACTTATTATTTCAAGTGGTGTATTACAGTCAGTTGGGCCATGAGCAACAGTTGTTTGATTTCACCACAGTGGTGAACAGTATTACTGAGAAGCTGCTGCGCCGTCATCCACATGTGTTTCCCAGTGGCAATCTCTATGACAGCACGCCAGCAGAGGCGGTTGCTACAACCCAGGTTAAAGAGCGCTGGGAAGAAATTAAGCAGCAAGAGCGTGCCGAGCAGGCCCAGCCTGAGCAAGCATTGAGTGCTTTGGACGATATTCCTTTGAGTTTGCCGGCACTGAGTCGCGCGCTAAAAACTCAACAGCGCGCTGCGAATGTTGGCTTTGACTGGAGCAGCTTAGCCCCAGTTTTGGCTAAAGTTGATGAGGAGTTACAAGAGCTGCGTGATGCCATTGCCAGTGGTGAGCAGGCCGCTATTGGTGATGAGTTGGGGGATCTGTTATTTGCCACAGTCAATGTTGCACGGCATGTACAAGCCAACCCAGAAACAGCATTGCGCGCCGCAACTAACAAGTTTGCCCAGCGTTTTCAGCATGTTGAGCAGCAAGCTCAAGCGCAAGGCATGGCACTTGGTGATTGCACAGAGCAACAGTTGGATGCTTTTTGGAACTTAGCTAAACAGGCCTTAGGCCAAGGCTTATGATTAGCGGCCTAGAGTGCAGTGTTTTTATCAATTATTAAAGATGGGTTTAGGATCACATGAGTTTATCTTTGCGCGATCAGATGCTTAAAGCCGGGCTGGTCAATGAAAAACAAGTTAAGCAAGCCACTAAAGAACAGAAAAGGCAGCAGCGCCTAGAAAAAAAGGGCGCGGTTGAAGTCGATGAAACACAACGCCAAGCTGCTTTAAAAGCGATGGCGGAAAAACAAAAGCGTGACCAAGAGCTTAACCGTCAACAACAAGAGAAAGTTGAGCGTAAGGCGCAAGTTGCGCAAATACGCCAACTGATTGAAACTTCGCGCTTACCTAAGCTGGATACTGAAGACTATTACAACTTTGTTGATCATAAAAAAGTTAAACGCATTGCGGTCAATGACATGGTGCGCAATAAGCTCAGTAGCGGCAGTTTAGCCATTGTGAAGCACGGTGGTGGCTATGAAATTATTCCTCGCGAAGCCGCGCTGAAAATTCAAGAGCGTGATGAGCGCCGTATTGTCTTGCTCAATGTGGTCAGTGCCGAGGTTGAGCAAGAGGATGATCCTTATGCAGCCTATCAGATTCCTGATGATTTAATGTGGTAAGCAGCATTTGCTGAGCCGTCAACAGGCGCAGATCTTTTCCGAGACTGCGCCTGTTTTGTTATGGCCTGTTGCTCTGCAGTACGTGAGAATCTGCGCAGCAGATTGGAGCTGCAATAGCGCAAACTCTGCAGGAAACGGCAATCCTGAGATAAAATCTCGTCAGCGCTGTAGCCGGTTAGGCGTTCAAAAGCTGGGTTAACGTACACCAAAATGGTGTCATCA
>JAAYTE010000190.1 GCA_012518175.1 Gammaproteobacteria bacterium
GCTGAGCAAAACTAAGGCAAAGCCGATCAGGAGGCGGTAGAGGTGGTAGAGCCGTAGAATACGCTGCCCTTGCTGTCCTGATACAGCAAGGAGCTGTTTAGTCACGGGCTTGTGGGCCTTGCTGAAGGTGTTCGTTGCTGCAATACCAGTTTTGGCCTTTTTGCTGGGCACGTTCTTGCGGCAGGTGCACCTGACAATGGGCGCAGCGCACCATGGTATGTGTAGCTGGTTGTTGGCTTGTGCTGCTGTTGCGGTTATTAAAACGACGCCACAACCAAATCCCACCACCAATAATGATGGCCAATAAAATTAAACGGGGTAAGCCCATTGTGTTGCTCCTTGAGCACGCAAATAACGGATGAGTTGCGTTAAGTGTAACTGGTTTTTAGTTGTGCAGTGCCATCCTTGGCGCATGCTTTTAGCGCGATCAGTTGCTGCTTTGCTTGCTCAGCAAGTGCTTGCCCATTTCGCGCATGTCATAGCCGCTTGGCGCCTGATAAACACGCAGGTTAAATTCTGGGGCAATGGCCAGTAAATGGTCAAAAATATCAGACTGAATGCCCTCGAAAACGGTCCAAGCTGTGCTTTTGGTAAAGCAGTAAATTTCGATAGGCAGACCTTCTGGCGTTGGGCTGAGCTGGCGCACCATTAAGGTCATGCCTTCTTGGTGGATGCCTGGGTTGTTGCGGATATAGTGCTCAATATAGGCGCGGAAGCTACCGATGTTGGTCAGTTTGCGCGAATCTAAGGTGTTGCCGTCGCTGGACTTAACATGCACCTCGTTCCATTTGTTGAGCTCGTCGATTTTGTCATCAAAGTAGCCATCTAATAAATTAAAACGCTTTAAGTGCTCAAGCTCGTCTTCAGATAAAAAGTGAATGCTGTGCTGGTCAATGAACAAGCTGCGCTTAATGCGACGGCCACCACTTTCTTGCATACCGCGCCAGTTTTTAAATGAATCACTGATAAAGCGCTTGGTGGGAATGGTGGTGATGGTTTTATCCCAGTTTTGTACTTTTACCGTGTGCAATGCGATATCAATGACATCACCATCGGCATTGAGTTGCGGCATTTCGATCCAGTCGCCGACGCGGATCATATCCCCTGAGGAAATCTGCACGCTGGCCACCAGTGACAGCAAGGTGTCTTGGAAAATCAACATCAAGACGGCAGCCATGGCACCTAACCCTGACAGCAGGATCAGTGGTGAACGGTCAATCAAGGTGGCGATAATCAGAATACTGGCAATCGCATAAATGATGATTTTAATCACCTGAATGTAGCCTTTAATGGGCTTCAAGTGTGCATCACGGCGACGCATATAGAGCAGGTTGACGATTTCTAATACTGCGCCTAAAGCTAAGGCGATGGTAAGAATAATAAAGCCACCAGCCACGTTTTTAATCACTGTGACCAGTGCTGTGGGGAGACCCGGTACCAAGCCAATACTGGATGAGATAATTAAGGCAGGAACAATATTGGAGAGGCGTTTAATGACCCCGAAGTCTTTTTTCTCAGAGCCACCCATACGTTTTAAAATATTATAATAACCGCGCACCAAAATATGCTTCACCAGCCAGTTGGCCAGTGCCGCTATGGCGATCAGGGCGATAAAAGCCAGTAGGGTTTCTATTTGTGGGTAGTCCTTGAGCGTGTCGAACCAAGACATAACCTCGCCTTGGATGCTCGCGCCAGTGTTGTCTTCCATATTGCACTCCTAAACTATCTAGAACTTAGTTGTCTAAAATAATAGTAAAAATAATTGTTGGTGACCTAAACATTTAAGGTTTAGGGGTGATTTGTTGTACTTGCACAGTTAAGTAGCCATCAGCTAAGCGTGCGTGTAATTTTTGTTGCGGCTGCACAGCTTGGACGCTGCGAATAATTTGTTGTTCCTGATCGCTGCTCAGAATACTGTAGCCGCGTTCTAGGGTGGCCAGCGGGCTGACGATATGCAAGGTTTGTAACAGGCTGTGCAGTTGCTGGCGAGTCTGCTTAAGGCTCAGCTCGGTGGCGCGCACTAGGCGTTGCTGCAAGCCGGTTAGGCGCTGTTGTTGGCTGGCTAAGGTTTCTGCAGGATGCTGCACCAATAAACGCAGTTGCACATGCGCATAGCCTTGCTGGCGCTGCTGTAAAGAGGCTTGCATGGCCCGTTGTAAGCGCAAACTTAAATCATCTAAGCGCTGGTTGTATTGCTCCAGACGTTCTCTTGGGTGACGTAAGCGTTGGCGCAAGTGCTGCAGCTGTGTGCGTTTGCGTTCTAAGGTTGCCTGCATACGTAAAGCAAAGCTGCGTTGGCTATTGCGCAGCAGTTGCAGCAGTTCAGCACGGTCAGGGGCTAACAGTTCTGCCGCCGCGGAAGGGGTGGGCGCGCGTACATCAGCAACAAAGTCACTGATAGAAACATCGGTTTCATGGCCAATGGCGCTGACAATGGGCGTGCTGCAAGCTGCAATAGCGCGTGCCACTGCTTCTTCGTTGAAGCACCAAAGGTCTTCCAGAGAGCCACCACCGCGGGCCAAGATAATAGCGTCATAGTGACCGCGGTCGGCTAAAGCAATGGCATTCACAATTTGCGCGGTGGCTTCTCGGCCTTGCACCGCAGTGGCGATTAAACTCAACTGCACGTGGGGTGCGCGCCGGGCAAACACGCTAACAATGTCATGCAGCACTGCGCCAGACGGGGAGGTGATTACACCAATGCGTTGCGGGAAGCGCGGTAGTGCTTGTTTTGTTTCGGTGGCGAATAAGCCTTCGGCTTGCAGTGCGGCCTTGAGCGCCTCAAAGGCTAAGCGTAGAGCGCCATCGCCGGCAGCCTCAACACTGTCGAGAATCATTTGATAATCGCCGCGGCCTTCGTATAAAGAGACGCGACCACGCACCCGCACCAGTAAACCGTCACGCAACAGGTCACGCACGCGGCTGGCTTGCTGGCGAAAAATAGCGCAGCGCACTTGGGCATTGCGGTCTTTTAAAGTGAAGTACACATGGCCGGAAGCTGGGCGAGCTATATTGGAGAGTTCACCTTCCACCCAAACCTGAGGGAAGACATCTTCAAGTAATAAGCGCGCGCGTTGATTGAGCTGGCTGACGGTGAGTACTTCACGGTCAAGGCCTAAGCGTTTAAATGGGTCAGTAAGCATGCGCTGATAATAAAGCAAGTGCAGGTTATATGCGAGTTTTGCCAGTGAGCTGCAGCGCCCTAATTTGAATTTAAATTTGGTTATTTTGCCTAGCTGTGGTATAAAACGCGCCGCTGCACTTGAATTATTCAGGTCAGCTTTAAAATCCACACACATATCGACACGAGTTTCTGGGTGCCTTCGGGTTGAGATTCGGGATATGTGGAGGCCTAACCCGTACTATTATTTTAGGAATGATCATGACCGAACAAGTCACTATGCGCGACATGTTAAAAGCTGGTGTTCACTTTGGACACCAAACTCGCTACTGGAATCCAAAAATGGGCAAATACATTTTTGGCGCGCGTAACAAGATTCACATTGTTAACTTAGAAAAAACTTTGCCAATGTTCAATGACGCAATGGCGTTCATTGAGAAGTTAGCAGCAGGTAAGAACAAGATTTTATTTGTTGGTACTAAGCGTTCGGCCAGCAAGATCATCAGCGAGCAAGCGACACGCTGCAACATGCCATACGTTAACCACCGCTGGTTAGGTGGTATGTTAACTAACTATAAAACCATCCGTGACTCCATCAAGCGTCTGCGTGATCTAGAAGCGCAAGCAGAAGATGGTACCTTCGACAAGCTGACCAAAAAAGAAGCTTTAATGCGTACGCGTGATTTAGAAAAACTCGAGCGTAGCATCGGTGGTATTAAGAACATGGGTGGCTTGCCTGACGCAATGTTCGTGGTTGACGTTGATCACGAGCGCATTGCTATTAGCGAAGCTAACAAGCTGGGCATCCCAGTGATTGGCATCGTTGATACCAACAGCAGCCCGGACGGTGTTGATTACATCATTCCAGGTAACGATGACGCAATCCGTGCAGTACAGTTGTACCTAGGTGCAGCAGCTGATCGCGTTCTACGTGCGCGTCAAGGCAGTGCAACGACTGCAGAAGAATTTGTTGAGGTAGTTGAGGGCTAAGGCTCGCAACGTCTACCTGTGACAAGAAAAGGGGGCTAGGCCCCCTTTTTTCCTGATTGAAGAGGCAGTTTGCAACTGCTGAAAAGACTGAATTGAAGAGGATTGTGAATTATGACTCAGATCACTGCTGCGATGGTTAAAGAACTGCGTGAGCGTACTGGCCAAGGCATGATGGATTGCAAAAAAGCTTTGGAAGTAGCTGGTGGCGATATTGAAAAAGCCATTGATGACATGCGTTCAGCGGGTGCAATTAAAGCGGCTAAGAAAGCCGGTAACATTGCTGCTGAAGGTTCTATTGCGGTTAAGGTAGCGGACGACAACAAAAACGCTACGATCATTGAAGTGAACTCGCAAACTGACTTCTTGGCTTTGCAAGATGACTTTAAAGGTTTTGTGAACAGCAGCCTTGATGTTGCTTTTGCTGATAAAGATATGGATGTTGCAGCGCTTATCGCAGCACAAGAGCCAGCACGTGAAGCGCTGGTTGCTAAGTGCGGTGAGAACGTTAACATTCGCCGTATCGCCCGTGTTGAAGGTGATGTGCTTGGTGCTTACTTGCACGGTAACCGTATCGGTGTAGTGGTTGCCCTAAACGGTGGTGATGCTGAGCTGGCTAAAGACGTGGCAATGCACGTTGCCGCTAGCAACCCACAGTTCTTGGATCCAACCCAAGTGTCTGACGAAGCAATTGCCAAAGAGAAAGAAATCTTTATGGCACTGAACGAAGACAAGATCAAAGGCAAGCCAGACAATATCGTAGAAAACATGGTTGGCGGCCGTATCAAGAAGTTCTTGGCTGAGTCCAGCTTAGTTGAGCAAGCATTCATTAAAAACCCAGAAGTTACCGTTGGTAAGCTGGTTAAAGATGCCGGCGCTACTATCGTATCTTTTGTACGTTTTGAAGTGGGTGAAGGTATCGACCGTGGCGAAGAAGTAGATTTCGCTGCTGAAGTTGCTGCGCAAGTTGCTGCTTCGAAAAAATAAGCACTGCTTATAGTTGTGAAAAGGCTGCCCGCAATTGCGCGCGGCCTTTTTTGTAAAAAAGACACTGTGTTTTGCATGGCTGTCTTGTAGTATGGCGCAGATTAAAACAGCACTATTTATCTTGGCTGTGGTCTGATTGCGCCACAGTTGTTAAAAACATCCGCAGGAGAAAGAAAACATGGCCCAACAAGTCGGTGGACGCCAACCGCGCTATAAACGAATTTTACTAAAGCTCAGTGGAGAAGCCTTAATGGGCACTGAGGATTTTGGTATTGATCCTAAAGTGCTGGATCGCATGGCCTTGGAAATTGGCCAGCTGATTGGGATTGGTGTGCAAGTCGGCTTAGTTATTGGTGGTGGTAACCTGTTCCGTGGTGCTGCTTTATCTGCTGTGGGTATGGATCGAGTAACCGGCGACCACATGGGTATGCTCGCCACTGTGATGAACTCGCTGGCCATGCGTGATGCTTTAGAGCGCTCTAATATACCTGCTCTAGTGATGTCAGCTATTTCCATGGTTGGAGTGACTGATCATTATGATCGCCGCAAAGCCATGGGTCACTTGAAGCAAGGTAAAGTGGTGATTTTTTCCGCGGGTACCGGTAATCCTTTCTTTACTACTGACTCTGCAGGGTGTTTGCGCGGAATTGAAATCAACGCAGACGTGGTTCTTAAGGCAACAAAAGTCGATGGCGTATATACTGCTGATCCCCTTAAAGATCCAAATGCAGAAAAGTTCGATAATTTAACCTACGACGAAGTCTTAGATCGTAAGTTAGAGGTGATGGACTTGACGGCGATATTCTTGTGTCGTGATCACAATATGCCGTTGCGCGTATTTAATATGAACAAGCCCGGTGCGCTGCTCAACGTTGTTCTAGGCGGTGCGGAAGGCACTCTGATTGAGGAAAATAAGTAATGATCAATGAGATCAGAAAAGATGCACAGGTACGTATGGAGAAGTCAGTTGAGTCGTTACAGACTGCTTTTGCAAAAATCCGTACAGGGCGTGCTCACCCTGGCATTTTAGACACAGTGATGGTGTCTTACTATGGTAGTGATACGCCGCTGAACCAAGTGGCTAACGTTACTGTTGAAGACTCGCGCACGCTGGCTTTGTCGGTGTTTGATAAAAGCATGATTCAAGCGGTAGAAAAAGCCATTTTGGTTTCAGACCTAGGCTTGAATCCGGCAACTTCGGGTACCACTATTCGTGTGCCGATGCCTGCTTTGACGGAAGAGACCCGTAAAGGTTACACCCGTCAAGCACGTCAAGAAGCTGAAAATGCTCGCGTTGCGATCCGCAATATTCGTCGCGATGCCTTGGCGCAGCTGAAAGATTTAGTCAAAGAAAAAGAAATCAGTGAAGATGAAGAGCGCCGTGGTGCTGATGAAATTCAAAAGCTCACTGACCATGCGGTAGAAGAGGCTGATAAATTATTGGCCAGCAAAGAAACTGACTTGATGGCAGTGTAAGGCAGAGGCTGCTGTTATGAGCAAAACAACGCAGGAGGCGCGGGCAGTTATCCCGCGCCATGTGGCGATTATTATGGATGGTAATAATCGCTGGGCGAAAAAGCGTTTTTTGCCCGGTGTTGCAGGGCATAAAGCGGGTGTTGATGCTGTGCGTGCCGTGGTTGAGGTGTGCGCTGAAGCTGGCGTTGAGGTGTTGACGCTGTTCGCCTTCTCCAGTGAGAACTGGCAGCGTCCTGCCGCTGAAGTCGGTGCCTTAATGGAGCTGTTTTTAGTCGCGTTGAAGCGCGAGTCGAAAAAACTCGATAAAAATGGCATTCGATTGCGCATCATTGGCGATCGCTCGCGCTTTCATCCGGAACTGCAAGCGGCTATGCATGCAGCAGAGCAGCGCACTGCGCATCACACTCAATTTCTTTTGCAAGTAGCAGCCAATTACGGCGGGCAGTGGGATATTGTTCAGGCTGCCCAGCAGTTGGCCCGCTCGGTGCAGGCCGGCGAGTTGCAAGCAGATGATATTACTGCAGAACATTTAGAGCGCTGTTTAAGTACTGCGCCGCAGCGCCATCCTGACCTGTGTATTCGTACCGGCGGTGAGCGCCGTATCAGTAATTTTTTACTGTGGCAGTTGGCTTACAGTGAGTTGTACTTTTCCAATTTGTTTTGGCCTGATTTCAAGCATCAAGCAATGCGTGATGCGTTAGCGGATTTTTCATTAAGGCAGCGACGTTTCGGTAAAACCTGTGAACAAGTTGCCTCTGAGGGACGTACGTCATGCTCAAACAACGGATAATAACCGCTTTATGGTTAATTCCCCTCGCTTTACTGGGTTTCTTTGCCCTTGAAGATCGAGCATTCTTAGCTTTTATTAGTGTGATTGTTGCGCTGGCCGGTTGGGAGTGGGCGCGTCTTGCTGGCTTTGAAGGGCAAAAACAACGCATTGGCTATGCTTGGACTGTGGTTGCCGGTTTATTATTGCTCAATATCTCCACCGCTTGGGTGCTGCCTGCCCTGTACTTGGCGGGTGTTTGGTGGTTGTTGGCGATTGCCATGGTGGTTACCTTCCCCAATAGCATTGCCTTCTGGGGCGGACGCTTAGGCAAGCTGGTGATGGGCTTGATTATTATTGTGCCGGCTGGTTTAGGCTTGCAGGTACTCAAGGCTTTGCCGCAAGGCAATATGCTGATTTTGAGTTTGATGCTGTTGGTGTGGGGCGCAGACATTGGCGCCTACTTTTTTGGCCGAGCTTTCGGTAAGAAAAAACTTGCACCGCGGGTCAGTCCAGGTAAAAGCTGGGCAGGCTTGTTTGGCGGTTTATTCTGCAGTTTATGCATCGCCGCGGGCCTGCTGTGGTACTTTCAAGTCCCGCTGGCGCAGTTTGTCCCAGTGCTGTTGGGGGCTGCGCTAGTTGTCTTGTTCTCGGTGGTCGGTGACCTAACGGAAAGTATGTTTAAGCGGCAGGTGGGCATTAAAGACAGCAGTCAGCTTTTGCCTGGGCATGGCGGGGTGCTGGATCGCATTGATAGCCTCACTGCCGCAGCGCCTGTTTTTGCTCTGTTGTTGTTATTAAGCGGTTGGGTATTGCCTTGAATCAAGATACACAGCATGTGCAACAGATCACTGTGCTGGGGGCCACAGGCTCCATCGGTACTAGCACCCTGGATGTGATTAGCCAGCACCCTGAGCGTTATCAGGTGTTTGCTTTGACTGCACATTCGCGCATCGCCGAGTTACAAGCGCTGTGCTTACGCCATCGCCCGCGTTTCGCAGTGGTGGCTGATGCGGCTCAGGGGCAAAGGCTGCAAAGTGATTTGCGCAGTGCCGGAGTGAAGACCGAGGTGCTCAGTGGCGCGCAAGGCTTGTGTGCAGTGGCTGCGCATCCAGAGGTGGATGCAGTGATGGCGGCAATTGTCGGTGCCGCAGGTTTAGAGTCAGCCATGGCCGCAGTGACTGCTGGGAAAAAAATCCTCTTAGCTAATAAAGAAGCATTGGTGATGTCCGGTGCGTTATTTATGCGTGCGGTGCATGAGCACGGTGCGCAGTTATTGCCAATTGATAGCGAGCACAATGCTATTTTTCAATGTTTGCCTTGTAACTATGCTGAAGGTTTAGCGCCATTAGGTGTGCGCCGTATATTATTGACCGCCTCGGGCGGGCCGTTTCGCAATAGCAGTTATGCCGAATTAGAAAAAGTTACTCCAGCGCAAGCTTGCGCTCACCCAAACTGGTCCATGGGGCAAAAGATCTCTGTTGATTCCGCCACCATGATGAATAAAGGTTTGGAATTAATTGAAGCCTGCTGGTTGTTTGCTGCCCGTCCGGAGCAAATTGAAGTGGTGATTCATCCACAAAGTGTGATTCATTCGCTGGTCGACTATGTCGACGGTTCAATGTTAGCGCAGTTGGGTAATCCTGATATGCGCACGCCCATTGCCCATGCTATGGCTTGGCCGGAGCGGATCGCTTCAGGGGTTGCGCCATTGGATTTATGTGCTTTGGCACGAATGGATTTTATTGCCCCAGATTTACAGCGTTTTGCCTGTTTGCGTTTAGCCATTGAAGCAGCGCAAGCTGGCGGGGCGACACCTATTGTGCTGAATGCGGCCAATGAAGTGGCGGTGGCAGCGTTTTTACAAGAGCGCATAGGTTTTACCCAGATTCCACAATTGATCGAAGATGTGCTGAACTCAGCAGTGGTCAGTCAGGCGCAAAATTTGCCGGAGGTTTTTGCGGTGGATCAGTTGGCGCGGCAACATGCCAATGTTTGGCTCAATAAACAATCAGTAAATGTAGGTGTAGGCTCATGAGTGGTTTGTACATGTTGCTTGGAACCCTGGTGACTTTGGGTGTTTTAGTGACTATCCACGAGTATGGACACTTTTGGGTGGCGCGCCGCTGTGGAGTAAAGGTGCTGCGCTTCTCCATTGGTTTTGGCACCCCTTTGATCCGTTGGCATGACCGTAAAGGCACTGAGTTTGTGATTGCCTTGATCCCCCTTGGCGGCTACGTGAAAATGCTCGATGAGCGTGAAACCGAAGTGCCTGAAGCACAAAGAAGCCAATCCTTTAACAGTAAAACTGTGGGGCAGCGCATTGCCATTGTGGCAGCGGGGCCTGTTGCTAACTTTGCGCTAGCGTTTTTCCTGTTCTGGTGCTTAGCCATGCTTGGCAGCCAGCAAGTCAAACCGGTGATTGGTGAGGTTGTCGCCGAGAGTATTGCAGCGCAGGCTGGTTTGCACAGCGGTCAAGAAATCCTTGCTGTCGATGGGCAGGCAGTGTCTGGCTGGAGTGATGTTAATCTGCAGTTTATTCAGCGCATTGGGGAAAGCGGCAACCTCTATGTTGAGGCGCAAAGCGAGGGCAGTTCAGTGCCCAGTAGCTATACCTTGGTGTTGGATAAGTGGCTGCACGGCGCTGAAGAACCGAACCCCATTGCCGCACTGGGTATTCAACCCTGGCGTCCGCAAGCGACAGCGATTGTTGCCCAGCTTGACCCAGAAGGTCCGGCACAATATGCGGGTTTACAGCTTAACGATAAAATTATGGCCATTGACGGCCAGGCTGTGGCTGATTGGCAAGCGGTGGTGGACTATGTGCAAGCCCATCCTGATAGCACCGTGCAGCTGAGTATTGAGCGTGACGGCCAGCGCCAGAATCTGCAAGTACTGCTCACCGCGCAAGGTGAGGGCTCACAAAAGCGTGGTTATTTAGGCATGGGCGTGGCCGGTGGCGAGTGGCCGCAAAATATGCTGCGTGAAGTGCGTTTTGGTCCGCTGGATGCAGTTGTGGCTGGGGCACAGCGCACCTGGACAATGAGCGCGCTGACCTTAGCATCGCTGAAAAAAATGTTGTTTGGCGAACTCTCAGTTAAAAACTTGAGCGGGCCGATAACCATTGCTAAAGTGGCGGGCGCTTCAGCGGAAAGCGGCTTGCGGAGCTTTTTGAACTTTATGGCTTATTTGAGTATCAGTCTTGGTGTATTGAATTTATTGCCAATACCTGTGCTTGATGGCGGACATCTGTTATTTTACCTTGTCGAGTGGGTGCGCGGACGACCATTGTCTGAGCGTGTACAAGGTTACGGGATG
This sequence comes from Gammaproteobacteria bacterium, assembly GCA_012518175.1. Lineage (GTDB taxonomy): Bacteria > Pseudomonadota > Gammaproteobacteria > Pseudomonadales > Pseudomonadaceae > Denitrificimonas. Next base: position 10,656 of record JAAYTE010000190.1, read on the forward strand.
CAAATTGGTATCGCTTTAGTGGTTTGCGTAATGTTACTTGCGGTATTTAATGATTTAGCGCGCTTGTAAAAAATACTGATTCGCTGCATGGCAGCGGGTTTTATATATATCAATGAAATAGAAAGGTTTGCATGAAACGTCTGCTGCTACCTGCGGTTATGTCCGCGCTCATATTGTCTGAAGCTCACGCTGCACCTTTCACTGTCTCTGATATCCGTGTTAACGGTTTACAGCGCGTGTCAGCAGGCAGTGTCTTCGGTGCTTTACCGTTAAACGTAGGCGAAACTGTGGACGAGCGTCAATTAGCTGATGCCACACGGTCTTTATTTAAAACTGGATTCTTTGAAGACATTCAGCTCACCCGTGATGGCGATGTATTGATTATTACCTTGCTTGAGCGGCCTTCAATTTCCAGTTTAGAAATTTCAGGTAACAAAGCCATCAGTAAAGATGACTTGTTGAAAGGCCTGAA
>JAAYTE010000028.1 GCA_012518175.1 Gammaproteobacteria bacterium
GCTCTTTATCCTATCTAGAAAATGGCTCGCTGCAGCGCTATATCAGTTTCTTGTTGATTGCAGTGATTGTCATGTTAACGGTCTGGCTGACGCCGCTGTCACAGATCACAGGAGAGTTGGCCTTAACCCCAGTTGACCCCTTGACTGCTTTGGGTTTGCTGGTGATGGTCTGCAGTGCGCTATTAACCATGGGGTTTCATCGCCAGCGTCTGACCGCTTTGTTAATGCTTAGCGTTGTTGGCTTAGTGGTGGCTATGGTGTTTGCGCGCTTCTCAGCACCGGACCTGGCTTTAACCCAGTTAGTGGTTGAGGTCGTTACCATCTTATTGATGCTGCTGGTGGTGTACTTTTTACCAGCGCAAGCGGCACGAGAGGCCAGTAGCTTAGGGGGGTTGCGTGACGTTATTATTGCGGCCTGCTGTGGCGTGTTAATGACGGTCTTAACCTTTGCGGTGCTGACGCGTCCGTACACCAGTATTGCTGACTTCTTCCTGGCTAACAGCCTGACTGGCGGTGGCGGTACCAACGTGGTGAACGTTATCTTGGTGGACTTCCGTGGTTTTGATACTTTAGGCGAAATTAGCGTGTTGGCGATTACAGCAATTGCCACTGTAGCTTTGCTGCAAGGGCTGAAACTGCCGCGAGCGCGGGTTGATACTGAAGGGCGGGCTTGGTCAGCTGAAGCCTATCCTATGGTTTTGGGCATGCTTGCACGCTTGATTCTGCCTTTGGCGTTGCTGGTCTCGATGTACATTTTCTTGCGTGGCCACAATGAGCCGGGCGGCGGCTTTATTGCCGGCTTAATCACCGCAGTAGCTTTGATTTTATTACAGGTGGCTTATGGTCAGCGCTGGGTACAAACCCGTATGGGGGTCCGCTTACCTAACTTGGCAGCGGCAGGGGTATTAATCGCTACAGCGACGGGACTGGCCAGCTTGCCGCTGGGTTACCCATTCCTAACCTCAGCCTTTGCCCATATCAATTTACCGGTGATTGGTGAGATCGAAATTGCTTCGGCGATGATATTTGATTTAGGGGTGTATTTAACCGTGGTGGGCGGCACGTTGCTGATTTTAAGTGGCCTGGGCCGTATTGGTCACACGGTTAAATTGCCGGAGGAGCAGTAATGGAGTTATTAGTGGCAATCGCTATCGGCGTCTTGACCTTTAGTGGTGTGTACTTAATTTTACGGGCGCGCACCTTTAGTGTTGCCTTGGGGTTAACCTTGTTTTCCTATGCGGTTAACTTGTTCTTATTCGTTATGGGGCGCTTGCATACAGGGAAGCCCGCAGTGCTCAGTGACGCCACCAGTTACACCGACCCAGTGCCGCAGGCCTTAGTGTTAACTGCCATTGTGATTGGGTTTGCCATGACTGCTTTTGTCTTGATCTTGGCGTTACGTGCACATACTGAGCTGGGTAATGACCATGTGGATGGCGTCGAAAAACCCAAAAAAGAAAATAAACCACGGCGTAAATCCAATCGGGCCAATAAAAAACGTGTCGGAGCTACACGATGAATAATTTATTATTGGTACCCGTATTGCTGCCATTGGTTTGCGGCGCATTACTGATGATGGCTGCGCGCGGTTCAATGGCTATGGTGCGCTTAATCAGTATCAGCAGTATCCTGTTATTACTGCTGTGTAGCTTATATTTACTGCCTCTGGCTGCACAGGGCGAGATTCTTGTGTATGGCTTGGGTAACTGGTCGGCACCGTTCGGTATTGTTTTGCTGCTGGACCGCTTAAGCGCATTAATGCTAATGGTTACCGCAGTGCTGGCTGTGTTTGTGGTGCTCTACGCTAGCCGTGGTGAGGATCAACGTGGCAGTTATTTTCATGCACTCTTGCAGTTTCAATTGGCAGGCATTAACGGTGCATTTTTAACTGGCGACTTGTTTAACCTGTTTGTGTTTTTCGAGATCCTGTTGATTGCTTCGTATGCCTTGCTGTTGCACGGTTTAGGTGTGGCACGGATTCGTTCGGCACTGCATTACGTTATTTTGAACTTGATAGGCTCAGGTTTATTCTTGATCGCGGCGGGGCTGTTTTATGGCGTTGCCGGCACGCTGAATATGACCGATCTGGCACTCTTTGTCTCGCAAGCTGAAGGCGATCAGCTGTTTTTGCTGGAAGCCGCTGGAGCTTTGTTGATGCTGGTCTTTGGCTTAAAAGCTGCGTTTTTCCCATTGTACTTTTGGTTGCCGCGGGCCTATGCCAGTGCTACGGCGCCAGTTGCTGCATTGTTTGCGATCATGACTAAAGTGGGGCTGTACGCGATTTTACGCTTTAGTACCTTAGTTTTTGGTGCCGCTGCTGGTGGTGCCAGCGGGCTGGGCACAGGGGTTTTGTGGGTGTTGGCGCTGGTAACAATTGTTTTAGCCATTCTGGGTGCCTTTGCCGCCAATAGTCTGAGTAGCCTCTTGGCTTATTTGGTCTTGGTTTCGGTGGGGACTTTGCTCGCGGGGATTGCCGTGGGTACGGAAGCCACGCTGGCTGCGAGTTTGTATTACTTGGTGCAAAGCACTTGGGTAATTGCAGGATTGTTCCTCTTGGCGGGTATTGTTGCTAAGCAGCGCGGTGATTTAGGCGATAACTTTAAAGTTGGTCCGCGCCTACTTAATCCCAACTTACTTGGTGCTTGCTTCTTTCTTGCGGCCATTGCAGTTGCAGGCTTGCCACCCTTTGCTGGATTTTTCGGTAAGGTTTTATTGTTGCAGGCGGTGTCGGGGCAGACGGCTTGGCAATTATGGACGGTGATTTTAGTCTCAGGTTTGGTGGGCGTGATTGGCTTAAGCCGTGCGGGTAGCATGCTATTTTGGCGTCATCACACCACCGCCAGCGAAGCGCAACCTCTGGATAAGGTTACCTTTACGGTCACGGCCCTGCTGTTGTGCAGTAGCCCGCTATTGGTGGTCTTTGCTCAGCCTTTAGTGAACTTTACCCAGGCAACAGCGTTGCAGGTATTGGATGCAGCGAGCTACTTGCAAGCGATGCAGCTTAAGGAGGCCATGTGACACGTTCAAAAAAATGGTTAGCACACCCACTCGGTAGCTTAGGGCTATTGTTGGTTTGGCTGTTGTTGGTGGATGATTTTACCTCTGTAGGTCACTGGTTGCTGGGCGGCTTTCTGGGGCTATTAATTCCGCGCTTAACAGTCACTTGGTGGCCGCGTTTGCCACGCATTCGCAGCTGGAAGCATGTGTTTATTTTCAGCCAGCATATGTTGGTGGATATTGTTGTTGCTAACTTTCAGGTGGCACGCTTAGCCTTGGGGCGGGTGAGTAAGTTGCAACCATGCTGGGTCGAAGTGCCCTATGAGTTAGAAGATGATTTGGCTATTTACTTGCTGGCCAGTGCTATTTCTTTAGCGCCGGGTACCGTGGCTGCGAGCGTTAATCGACGCGATAGTGTATTGGTTGTGCATGCGTTGCACAGTGATGATGAGCAAGGCTTAATCGCCGAAATCAGACAGCGTTATGAGCAGCCGCTGCGGGAGATATTTGCATGCTAACCACAGTAATCTATGTAAGCATGTTGATGTTTGGTATCAGCTTATCGCTAAACTTTTTCCGCTTGCTGCGTGGGCCAGATGCGGTGGACCGTATTTTAGCCTTAGATACGCTTTATATTAATGGTTTGGCGCTATTGGTGATGTTCGGGATACTTTTGAGTAGTCGTCTGTTCTTTGAGGCGGCACTACTCATTGCCTTGTTTGGATTCTTTAGCACAGTGGTTTTATGCAAGTATTTATTGCGTGGCGATATCATTGAATAAACAAGGGTGGGCTGATGTCTGTTTGGGTTGAATATACTGTTGCGTTTTTTTTACTGATTGGTAGTGCTTTTGCCTTGGTCGGCTCCATTGGCTTGCATCGCTTTCCGGATTTTTTTATGCGTTTGCATGGTCCAGCGAAAGCGACGACTTTAGGTGTTGGCTGCGTACTTATCGCTTCCATGCTGTACTTCAGTTTTCGTGATGAAGCTCTGCATGTGCAGGAACTGTTGATTACCTTATTTTTAATGTTGAGTGCGCCAGTATCGGCCTATATGCTAGCTAAGGCCGCGGTTCAGCAACAAGTAAAAAGCTTTAATCGCAAAGATTGAGGTGCTCTGCGCAGGGTGTAAACATACACGCGCTGTAACCTAATCCGCATATATGTGGATTATTCTCAATAAGTAGCATGCTTGCAGCCGCTGTAATAAGGTGGTGTGGCGCAGTTATTTTCCTAAAAGCGAGAGGCTGTCTATGCACTTGTCAGGTCGCGGTGTGGCGATGTCTGTTTTCGCCTCACTCATATTCGCAGTTATTCCAGGCTATGCTCTGTACCTTGGCCCTTTAGACGGTGTGCAAGTTTTTGCGCAGCGCATTTTATGGTCTTTGCCGGCAGTGTTTGTGTTATTGATTGTCGCTGGTCGTATTTCTATGCTTAAAGAGGCGTTGCTGCGCTTAGTGCGTGAGCCAATACTGATTTTGGCATTGTTTTTGACTGCAGCATTATTGGGCGTGCAATGGTTGATCTTTGTTTGGGCGCCGATCAATGAGCAAATGCTGGATTTAACCATGGGTTACTTCTTAATGCCGTTGTCATTAGTGTTGGTCGGGCGGGTTTTTTATAGTGAGTATTTACGCCGTTTGCAGCGTATCGCCGTGTGTTTTGCGGCGGTAGGTATTATCCATGAGTTGTGGGTAGTTGGTGGGCTGTCTTGGGTTACATTTTTGTGTGCTGTCGGCTACCCACCTTATTTTATGTTGCGCCGCTGGATGGGCTTTGACTCCTTTAGTGGTTTGTTTTTGGAAATGTTGTTATTGGCTCCGGTGGCGATTTACTTAATCGTTAACTACGCTCCGGCGGATGCTTTTTCGATTGCGCCGCAGTTGTGGTATTTGTTACCCGGCTTAGGACTGATTAGTGCGATGGCCTTTGCTGCAATGTTAGGTGCCAGCCACTTATTGCCCTTAGGTTTGCTGGGTATTTTGAGCTATATTGAACCCGTCTTATTATTCTTTGTGAGTGTTTTTTGGGTGGGTGAAGTTGTCGAATCTGGCGAGTGGCTGACCTATATTCCCATTTGGATTGCGGTGGTGTTAGTGGTGTTTGATAGTGCGCGCGTGCTGCTTAAGCAATCCCGACGCTTAAACTGAAGTACAATGCGCAGCAGATGGCCTTGAGCGTGTGCAAAGGGCGTTATTTATTATGATCAATGATCTTGAGGTATACCGTGTTTTCTGAACTTGCCCTGCATGAGCGTCTCTTAAAAGCGCTGGCTGAATTGAATTTCACTGAGCCAACGCCTGTTCAGGCCGCGGCTATTCCAGCGGCCTTGGAGGGCCGTGATTTACGTGTGATTGCACGCACAGGAAGCGGTAAAACGGCTGCTTTTGTATTGCCGTTGCTCAACCGCTTTATTTCCGGGGCAAAACCACGGGTGGCCATCCGCTCTTTGATTTTATTGCCGACCCGCGAGTTAGCACGACAAACTTTAGCGGAAGTGGAGCGTTTTTCGCAGTTCACTTTCCTTAAATCTGGAATCATTACCGGCGGCGAAGACTTTAAAGAGCAGGGCGCTTTGCTGCGTAAAGATCCAGACGTACTGATTGCAACGCCCGGCCGTTTAATTGAGCACCTAAATGCCGGTCATTTAAAGCTGGATCAGGTTGAAGTGTTGGTCCTGGATGAAGCAGATCGCATGTTGGATATGGGGTTTGCTGAGGATATGCAGCGCCTTGTTGCGGAGTGCTCAGCCCGTCAGCAAACGCTATTGTTTTCTGCCACCACGGGCGGTAATGCGTTACGGGAAATGGTCAATAATGTTCTGGATAATCCTTTGCATTTAATGGTTAACCAGATTGCCGAAATGAACGAAAGTACTCGTCAGCAAATCATAACTGCAGACGATGTACCCCATAAAGAGCGTTTAACCCACTGGCTGCTGACCAATGAGCCGTTCCGCAAGGCTTTAGTTTTTACCAATACCCGTGTGCAAGCCGATCGTTTATATGGCCGCTTAGTTGCGCAAGACATTAATGCGTTTGTGCTGCATGGGGATAAAGATCAAAAAGACCGTAAGCGTGCACTGGAACTCTTTAGTCAGGGTACGTCACGGGTTTTAGTTGCGACTGATGTGGCTGCCCGTGGTTTAGATATTGATGGCTTAGACTTAGTGATTAACTTTGATATGCCGCGCTCTGGTGATGAGTATTTGCACCGTATTGGTCGCACCGGACGTGCCGGAGAAGAAGGTTTAGCGATCAGTCTGATTTGCCACAATGACTGGAACTTGATGTCCAGTGTAGAGCGCTACCTCAAGCAAACCTTTGAGCGTCGAGTGATCAAAGAGCTGAAAGGCAGCTATCAGGGGCCAAAAAATGTGAAAGCCTCAGGCAAAGCTGCAGGCACTAAAAAGAAAAAATCCGCACAGAAAAAAAACGCAGCAAAAGTAACTAAAAAACCCAGTAAGCGCCGCCAGCCAGAAGGTACTTTTGTGGTGAGCAGCGACGGACACGCGCCACTGCGCAAAAAATAACTTTGGCTCAGGCTTAATAGCTTTTGGAGGTGTCAATGTCACAGGCTCAATTGCATACGTTTGCTAGCCAGCAGGCATGTAACCAGGCGTTAACTGAACAGTTGGCATCCTGCCTGAAGCAGGCTCTTGCGACGCAACAACAAGCCAGTTTATTACTGCCCGGCGGCAGCACGCCTGAGGGTTTGTTGCAGCGGTTTAACCAGCAAGATTTGCCGTGGTCGCAGCTCATTATCAGCCCCACGGATGAGCGCTGGGTGGCTGCCGCTAGCCAGCACAGTAATGCACAAATGTTGGCAGCTGCTTTACCGCAAGCCAGGATCATTGATCCGCGTTTAGCCGATACTGCTGAAGCTGCAGCTACAGCGTGGGCTGCAAGCATGCAGCAGTATTTACCCTTGGCCGCCACTTTGTTAGGAATGGGCGGTGACGGTCATATTGCTTCGTTGTTTCCCGGGATGCCAAATTTGATGTCGGCACTTCAGCCCAATGCAGCACCAGCGGCATTGGTAGGCTTGGCGCCAGATCAGCCTAAAGTGCGTTTATCCTTAAACCTGCCCATGCTGTGTGCAACCCAGTGGTTGGGTATCCTGATTTTTGGCGAGAGTAAGCGGCAGATGATTGACCGTGTGCTCGCAAATGATCCCACCACTCAGGCTTTACCAATTTATCATTTACTTTGGCATGCACAGCTGCCAGTACACATTTATTGGGCGCCATAAACTGACCGACCTTGGAGTCTATAGCGCCACAAACAGAAAGGAATTCGCATGATGCAGCCAACTGTTGAGCGTATTACCCAGCAAATAGAAGAGCGCTCAAAGCTTAAGCGCTCTGCCTACTTGGCCAATGCGCTGCAGGCAGCAGAGCAAGGGTTAAACAGTGCCCATGGCTGCTCTAACTTAGCCCATGTAATGGCCGCACAGAGCGATCAGCAGCGGCTGATCATGCGTCAAGGCGGTGCTGCGCACATTGCTATTGTTTCCAGCTACAACGATATGCTGTCGGCCCATGCGCCCCTTAAACACTATCCTGATCAGCTGAAAAGCGCTTTGTATCGCCATGGCGCTAGTGCCCAATTTGCCACCGGTGTGCCGGCCATGTGTGACGGGATCACCCAAGGCACAGCGGGGATGCAACTGTCGTTGTTTTCCCGCGATTTAATTGCCCAGGCAACGGCTATAGGGCTTAGCCATGGCGTCTTTGATGGTGCGTTGTATTTAGGGGTTTGCGATAAAATCGTTCCTGGCCTGCTGATTGGTGCACTGCATTTTGGGCATTTGCCTGCAGTTTTTGTACCTGCCGGCCCTATGAGTTCAGGCTTATCTAACCCAGAAAAAGCTGCTGTTCGTGAGCGCTATGCGCAAGGTCAAGCCAGTCGTGATGAGCTGCTAGAAGCTGAACTAGCGGCTTACCATGAGGAAGGCACCTGTACTTTTTACGGCACAGCTAACAGTAATCAAATGCTGATGGAAGCCATGGGGCTGCATGTGCCGGGCAGTGCTTTTGCCTCACCAGTATCGAACTTGCGCCACGCCTTAACCGATGCTGCTGCACAGATGCTGGTGGACAATACTCGTCACGGCAGTCATTTTTTGCCCTTGGCTGTACAGCTTGATGCGAAAGCTTTGGTCAATGGTGCGGTAGCCTTATTAGCCAGTGGTGGCTCGACCAACCACACCCTGCATTTGCCGGCAATTGCCCGCGCGGCAGGCTATGAATTACGTTGGGAAGACTTGGCGCAGCTTTCGCAAGTGGTGCCATTGCTAGCCCACGTGTATCCCAACGGTGTTGCTGATGTAAACCAGTTTCATGCTGCTGGCGGTGTTGCTTGGCTGTTTAAGCAATTGCTGGAGGCGGGACTTATGCATCAGGATGTCTACACTGCTGCAGGGCGTGGATTAGACGCTTATACCCGCGAGCCTTATTTACAAGACACTAAGCTGCAGTGGCGCGATGTCGCAAAGGAAAGTCGTGCAGCCAGTATCTTGCGGCCGGTCGATGCACCTTTTGCCGTCCACAGTGGACTGCATCTGTTGGCTGGTAATTTAGGGCGCGCGGTTTTAAAAACCTCAGCAGTGCAAGAAGAGTTTTGGGCGATTA
>JAAYTE010000191.1 GCA_012518175.1 Gammaproteobacteria bacterium
ATGCCGCTTTCAGCCAGCAGTTGCCAACTGACTTGATAGTCTTGACTCAATTGTTTGCTTAACTGCCCCGCCAAGGCTTGCTCTTGCTGACTTACGCCAACTCCAGCAGCGGACGAATCACCTAAAAGCAGGATGCGCAGCGCTGGCCCTCGGCCAACTTGGCCGTAGCGCGCACCGGCCGCTTCAGGCAAACGCAAAGTACCTCGCCGCACGTTACGCCCCTGCCAGAGCAACACCGGCGCCAAGCCTATCAGCAACAAAGTATCTAACATAAATGTTTTTTCACCTGCACTAAAGCTTGCCGCAGAGCGCTAATGTCCTGCGTCTGCTGGGCATATTGCTGTTGCTCGTAAGTGTCTAAAAAAACCTGCAGAGCATGTTGCTGTTCGCTGGTTAAATCGACACTGATGCGCTCATAAAAGCTACGCAAACCTTCACCGGGCTCTCGGTTAAAACCGCGCCGACGCATAACTTTCTGTAAGTCTGCTAACACTCGCTGCACCGGCTCTGTTTGCCGCTGCCAAGGTTTAAACATCCACACGACAAGCACAGCAATAATCAGCGCAGCACTGATCACCAAGAGCAGTCCCAGTACCTGCCAATCCACCTTACCAAACCACTGCTTAAGCCAAGCCTGCTGGCGGTCACGCTGATAACCAAGAATCTGCGTTTGCCAGCTGTGATTCAGATTTTCCCAGCTCATGCGCAATTGATTAACCCAACCAATGTGTCGGTAGCGCAGCGGCGAAAAAAAGTCCCCCTGAAACAACTCTGCTTCATCTTGCATCGAGTCTTGCAGGCCACGCTCAATGCGCTCAGGTGCCACCTGAAAGGTGGGGTCAACACTTTGCCAACCCACCCCCGGCTGCCAATACTCAACCCAAGCATGGGCATCAAACTGTCGCACCTGAACAAACTGCCCCGTCTGGTTCACCTCACCACCTTGGTAACCAGCCACCACCCGTGCTGGAATCCCCGCAGCGCGCAAAGCAAAGACCATGGCACCAGCGTAATGCGCACAAAAGCCACGCTGACTGCTAAACAAGAACTCATCCACGCTGTCATCACCCAATAGCGGTGGTTTTAGCGTGTAGTGGTATGGCTCTTGATTAAAATGCCGCAGCAGTGCCGCCACTAAGGCGTCATCGCTAGGGTACTGTTGTCGCAGTTGCTGCGCCCAAGCCCGAGTTTGCGCATTACCACCTCGGGGCAGCTGTAAAAATTGTTGCTGTTGGCGCTCACTCAATAACGGTTGACGCAGTGCATCAGGCCAAGAGGTTGCGCGATATTGGTAGGCACGGTTCACTGGGGTGCTGCGCTGCAAACGAAAGTCACTCATCTGAGCAATATTAGCCTGTTCGCTACTGCCCACATCCAGACTGAACAACCATGGTTGCGTGCTTGGTTCCATAATAATGCTGTAGCTGAGTGAGTCGCCCTGCGCTTGCCATTGCGGTGCTTGCTGCTCTAAACGTTGATTGACTGACCAACTGCGCCCATCAAAGTGCGGCAACGTCAGGGCGCGCCAATACAGTTGCGACTGCGCAGGAATTTCCCCTTCAAATCGCGCACGAAAAGCCAATGCCGAAGACTGTCCCAGTTCAGCCAAATCACCCGGCGACATACTGCTGGACAACCCTGTGGTGCCTTTATTGCTTGGCTGCGGCAAACTCCACAGTGGCTCTAAGCGTGGAAACAAGACAAACAACAACACCATTAACGGCACGGCTTGGGCCAGCAAGCGTGCAGCCAGCTTAAAAGTCACTAGTGGCTGCTGCGCAAACTTGCTTTGTTGTAGGCCCAATAACGCAGAAAGCAGTGCCAGTACCGGCACAATACTGTACAGCGCAGCCAGTAAGCTATCCTCGAACAAATAGCTGGTGACCACGGTAAAAAGACCTAAAAAAATCACCACCACAGCATCACGCTGGGTTCGCACTTCCAACATTTTTAAAATAAATGCGGTAATCAACAAGGCGATTCCTGCATCTAAGCCCACAAAACTGCCACGACTGAGGTATACCGCAAAAGCACTGGCCAACATCAGCAAGGCTTTTACCCATGTATTGGGAAAAGGTGCACGCATGCGAAACACTTGCACCCGCCACGCCGCACAACCAAGCCATAAACCAATCAACCACAGCGGCACATGGAAAAGGTGCGGCGCAATGACTAAAGCCTGTGCTATTAACAGCCAAGTGAGGCTAATACGTGGAATGCTTTGCTCAGCTGTGTGCAGCGTATGTTTCATCCTCATGGCTGCGTCACTCCATATAAAGCCAAGGCGCGCAAACAGCTCTGGCGGTGCGCAAGACCAAAGCCCGGCCCCAGTGTTTGCCCAGGCAAATATAAGCTGTAAGGCTGATCGCTAGCACTGAGTTTAAGCACCTGTGCACATAACACCCCCAGCCGGTACTCAACTGCACCGCCGATTTGCTCAAAGTCCAAAACCTGTTGCTGGCCTTGCTGCTCAGTAAACTGCTTGATCAGTAAACCCTGACCTTTGGACCATGCTTTCCAGTGAATACGACGCAAAGAGTCACCGGGCTGCCAAGCCGTCAAACCATAATAATCATCTGCGCCTGCGGTAAAGGCTATTTCAGCATTATCATGCTCATCGCCCTCACCCGCTGCTGCAGGCACAGCATCATCAATTGGCTGCGGATAAACCAGCAGCGCTTGGGCTAAATCCAGCTGACTCCAAGCGACAAACAAGCCCAGCGGAAAGCGCGTTTCCACACGTAAGCGTGGCGCTGGTTGCCAGCCACGCTGTTTGCCCAGCACGCTCAGCTCAGCCACTTGCTGATCATTGGCGGGTACATCAAGCAATGTTAATGCTTGCCGATGCCAACCAATCGCGATGGCTTGATAGGTATTTTTCTCACTGTATAAACCGACCCGATACAGGCCCTGCTCGCCAACAAAACACGGTACGCTACCGGCCGCGGACAAAGTCAATCCGGCTAAGTTACGCCAGGTATGAAACATGGTTAGCAAGCCCAGTGAAGCTAAAAGGAAGGTCAGCGCATAAGCCAAACTGTTTTGATAGTTAATTGCCACCAACAGCATGAGAATCAATGCGCCAGCGTACGCCACCCCCGTCCGCGTAGGCACAATAAAGATATGCCGCTGCTGTAGACGCAAGCTCTGCACAGGCGGCAAGCGGCGCGCCAACCACGCAGCAAACCACTGCCTAGGCTTAGAGAGTAAACGACTTAACATTACAGCGCAGGCACATCGGCCAATAAGCTTTTGACAATAGCAGCGCTACCTAAACCACTGGGGCTATTTTGCTCACGTAAACGGTGTTCAGCCACTGCTGGGAAGACCACTTGCACATCTTCAGGTATCACATAATCACGACCGGCTAAAAATGCCCAAGCTTTCGCCGCAGCCAACAAGGCTAAACTGCCTCGCGGTGACAAACCAAAAGCCAGCTGCGCATGAATGCGGGTAGCTTCAACTAAGCGTAAGACATAACTGATCAGCGCATCGCTGGCCAACACCGCGCTGACCTGCTGCTGTGCGGCTAATAGATCTGCACGTGCAATCAAGGGCTGCAACTCAGTCAGCAACTCTCGACGCGCACTGCCTTGCAGCAATTGACGCTCAGCACTGGCGCTGGGATAACCTAAGGATAAGCGCATCAAAAATCGGTCCAACTGCGACTCAGGCAAACTAAAAGTCCCACCTTGGCTCACTGGATTTTGTGTGGCGATCACGAAAAACGGATCCGGCAAAGGACGGGTTGCCCCCTCAATGGTAACTTGCCCCTCCTCCATAGCTTCCAGTAAGGCGCTCTGACTTTTAGGCGTGGCCCGGTTGATTTCATCGGCGAGCAGCAGCTCAGCAAACACAGGGCCAGGGTGGAAAACAAACTGGCTGGTTTCTCGGTCAAATATGGATGTTCCGAGAATATCTCCTGGCAATAAATCTGAAGTGAATTGAATCCGCTGATAGTTTAAGCCTAGCACCTGCGCTAATGCGTGGCTTAAAGTGGTTTTACCCATACCGGGCAGATCTTCGATGAGTAAATGCCCCTGTGCCAATAAGCACGCCACGGCTAGACGCACTGAATGCTCTTTACCGAGGACAACCTGATTCACAGCAGTAATACAGGCCTCTAATTGATTGCGCATGCTCTACAACTCCATTTTCAGTATTTCTCTATGCTCGCCAGCTTTTACACAATTGGCAAAGGCCAAGCCAGATTCAGAGGCAAGCACAGATTGTAGCGTTTTATAATTAACGCCCAGCCCGTGATTCACGAATATAAAAACGTGCTTTTTCTGCTTTTTTCGAACAGCCTTCATAGGCTTCAAACTGTTGCTGGGCTTTCGCGCCAGTAATTAAAGTCAACGCTTTTGAATAACTGACAGTCCCAGCAAAACCTTCGGCTTTAGCTAAGTCCAGTTCATGCCAAGCACTGTCCAATTGTTGTGCACAAGTGCTGCGGTAATTGGTTTTCGCTGCGCAGCCTACTAAGACTGCAGCCAGTACAGGTAAACATATCCATTTCAAACGCATAACTGAGCCCTTTCTTGTGATTATCAGTTAACTTTCTCGTCATTTGGCTGGCTGCTAGCAATCCA
>JAAYTE010000192.1 GCA_012518175.1 Gammaproteobacteria bacterium
CATCGAAATGTAAGCTGCATGCGCAAAGCAATGCATAGTAAGGCCCTAAAGCACTTACCCTTCCCCACTTACGCCGTCTAATAGAGAACTCAAAGCAATAATAGTGCCAGCTGCTATCGAAAGACTGTCGAAGAAGATTTTTCGGCTCGATGCGCCACGGTCTCTTTTAGACCACTGAGTCCGCTTTAGTCACGCTTTGTTTTGTCGAAAAAACAGTCTGAAAACCAATCATTTGCCTCGCCAACCCAGCAGCAACAGATGACTGCTAAGTCAAATTAACCGTTCTAATTCGCTGACTCACTACTGGCGTGCTGCATTGCACAGCCGCTGAGTTAAAAGGTAACAGGTGTTACCGAGTAGATAGCCAGTTGCAGCAGAATCTATGCTTAGCAGCGCTCAGTGTTTAAACCTTGCGCTGCCTGTGCACTCCTGTGCAACCGCTACCGTCTTGTCGTTAGAACAGCACTAAACCGGCAAGCTTTTATCCAGCACTTCAAACAGGTCAGCAGATAATTCACCGCTATTTTTAATGCGCTTGAGTTGTGCCTGCATCAATTCCTGCTGGTGCAAATCAAAACGCTGCCAACGGGTTAATGGCGAAAGCATACGCGCCGCCATTTGCGGGTTTAAGCGATCCAGCTCAATGACTTTATCGGCTAAAAACGCATAGCCTGAGCCGTCTAATGCATGAAAGTTTGGCGTGCTTTGCGTACTAAAAGCGCCCACTACAGCACGGACTTTATTCGGGTTTTTGATGCTGAAGTCTGGGTGGTGGAGCAAATGCTGCACCCGCTCCAAACCGCCAGGTAACAGTGAGGCGGCCTGCACACTAAACCACTGATCCATAACCAATGGATCATCGGCAAAGCGCTCAGCGAAACTTTCTAGAGCTTTCTGCGCCTCATCGACAAAGGGTGAATTGACCAGACACGCCAGCGCGGCTAAACGCTCAGTCATATTGTCAGCCACACCAAACTGATCAAGACAAGCATCCATGACCTCAAGATCTTCGGTGCGCATCAAATACGCCAGCAGCATATTTTGTAAGCGACGGCGGGCAAAGTCTTCTGCCTGCGCCACATAGGCCGTTTCTAATGACACCTTACGAAGCGCCTGATAGCGCTCTAGCATTGGCGCTTTCAAAGCAAAAGCCAGTTGATTGCTGACATATTCACGGGCCAAATGAATCGCCAGTGGGTCAGCATGCTCGTATTGCTCAATAATATAACCGGTGCTCGGTAACGCTAAAAACTCCGCCAACATGGCTGGATCTAAGTCATCTTGCGCAAGCAGTGCAGTGAACACCTCAGCCAGGCGTGTATCCAGCATTGGCTCGTCAGTTTCATAAATCTGCGCAACCACTTCCTCAATCACTTGAAGAGCAAGCTGCTGCCCTGCCTCCCAGCGATTAAAGCCATCGGTATCATGCTGCAATAAAAACACCAGAGCATCGCGGCTGTAATCGTAATCCATAATCACCGGTGCAGAAAAACCACGCAATAACGATGGCAAAGGCTGCTCAGCAACATGTATAAAAGTGAAAGTTTGCTCAGCCTCGGTCACCGCCAATACCCGCTCACCGGTAAGCGCTGCACTTTCATTGGCAAGCTGCAATGGCATGGCTGCGCCCTGCGCATTTAGCAGTGCCATGCTCAAAGGAATCACAAAGGGTTGTTTATTGCTCTGACCTGGAGTGTCTGGGCAACTTTGTTTAACTGTGAGCTGGTAAGTTTGGCTGGCGGCATCATAACTATCAGTGATGGCTAAACGCGGCGTGCCGGCTTGACTGTACCAGCGCTTAAACTGGGTTAAGTCGCTGCCACTGACTGTTTCCAGCGCAGCAATAAAATCATCACAGGTCACCGCCTGACCGTCATGGCGCTCAAAGTACAGATCCGAACCTTTACGGAACAGCTCTTCACCGAGCAAGGTGTGCAGCATCCGCACCACCTCTGCGCCCTTCTCATAAATGGTCAGGGTGTAGAAATTGGAGATTTCCATATAGGCTTCAGGGCGCACTGGATGCGCCATGGGGCCGGCATCTTCAGCAAACTGGTGAGTACGCAGATAGGCAACATCTTCAATGCGTTTAACCACTGCAGAGTTCATGTCTGCAGAAAACTGGCTGTCACGGAAAACGGTAAAACCTTCTTTTAACGACAGTTGAAACCAATCACGGCAAGTCACGCGGTTACCGGACCAGTTATGAAAATATTCATGGGCGACAATGCTTTCAATGCGCTGGTGTGCTGCATCGGTGGCGGTTTCGGCTTTAGCCAGAACACAGCTGGAATTAAAGATATTCAATCCTTTGTTTTCCATAGCGCCCATATTGAAATCATTGACCGCAACGATCATAAAAATATCCAGATCGTATTCACGGCCGTACTTTTCTTCATCCCAGCGCATGGACTTTTTCAAGCTATCCATACCGTGCTGGCACTTATCTAGATTTTCTGGCTCCACATACATGCGCAGCGCCACTTCACGGCCGCTCATGGTGGTAAAAGTGTCTTCCACACACCAGAGATCACCCGCCACTATGGCAAACAAATACGCAGGCTTTTTAAAGGGGTCTTCCCAAGTCACCCAGTGGCGACCGTTTTCTTCTTCACCACTGGCAATTGGATTACCATTGGACAGCAACACTGGGTAGCTGTGCTTTTCGGCATGGATAGTGGTGGTAAAGCGACTCATCACATCAGGGCGGTCAAGGTAGTAAGTGATTTTACGGAAACCTTCAGCCTCGCACTGGGTGCAGAACATCCCAGACGACTTATACAAACCTTCTAGCGCGGTGTTGTTTTGCGGCTCAATGCGCACGGTGCTGGTCAGCTCAAAAGCGGCCCGTTGCGGCTGCAGCTCTAAGCTGTTGGCTGTCAGGGTGTATTCAACCGCTGACAATTGCTGTCCATCCAGAGCAAGATCAACCAGTTCCAATTGCTGGCCATCTAAGCGCAGCGGCGGCAAAGTTTCATCCAGTCCTGGGTTGCGCTGCATCACTAAACGCGCATGCACCAAAGCATAGCTCTCATGCAACTCAAAGGTCAGATGCGTTTCCTCAATCAGGTAATCCGGCAGTCGATATTCACTTAACACAATCATTTTCGGTTGTTCGGTACGCATCATTAACACCTCGATTTAAAAACTCACTGACCTTGAAAGTACTGCTTAAACTTCTACGCTATCGTTGACGCTGACCGACAGTTGATAGGCGGTATACTTACGGATATTAATCACCCCAGTATCAAACAATAAGTACTGCCCCTTGATACCAATTAAAGTGCCTTCCGCAACAGGGTTTTTATCCAAATTAAAACTACTGATTTTTGCTGGGTAAGCTTCCACTGGGTAGGCAATATCCAGCACTTCCACATCTGTAATGGGCTGAATGGCTTGCAAACCAAAACGTGTTTGCAGCGCATCCAGCGATTCAGCGCAACTGTCCATCAATTGATCGCGAATCTGCAACAAATCCACCGGCTCCACATCACCTTTGAGCAAAGTACGCCAGTTAGTGCGGTCGCCCACTTGACTGCGCAAGGCGTCTTCAACAAAGCCCGATTGCTGACGAGTTGCTACCCGAAAAATCGGTACAGCTTGAATAGCACCCTGGTCCAGCCAGCGCGTAGGCAGTTGTGTGCCACGGGTAATCCCCACTTTAACCCCAGTGGAGTTGGCTAAATACACAAAGTGATCGGTCATGCAAAATTCTTGCGCCCACTCTGGCTCACGGCACGTGCCGGCATCATAATGGCATTTCTCTGGGCTCATAATGCAGCTGTCACAACGGGCCAGTGATTTAAAACATGGCCAGCAATAGCCTTGGGCAAAGCTTTTCTTGATGGAGCGCTCACAATTTGTGCAGTTAATTTCGCCTAAAAACTCTAAACGCAATTTTTTTCCAAGCAACTGGTTGAGAGCATGTTGCTCGTCATCCAAACGAAAGCTGTATTGTGCAGGGGCATCTAAAGCAATCTGCATTTTACTGACCGCGCCACGTCCTAATTCAATCATCAGTGCAGCGTCCCTGTGGCTGGAGCAAATAAAGCGGCTTCAGCTGCAGATAATTTCTTTTGCGTTTGCTTGGCGCACTCTTGGCCGCCCATATAACCGGTGCGTTCCTCTTCTGGCAGGTTGTTTTGCTCCCAGAGAATCATCGCTTGCATGGTCAACTCTTTTTGCTCTTGAGTGAGTTTAGTGCCGTCCCCCCACTTACCTATTTCCATCGCCAATTTCAGGGTTTTATAGGTTTCCGGGGTGATTCTTTCAATTAAATCAGCAAAACTTTTCATAACCAATTCCTCGACAAAATAAGCAAAAATATTACGCCGCACGCTGGCGTGCCACTTGTGCAAACAGCGCACCACTCAAACAACCCAGTATTAAACCGCTGACATGGGCAGCGTTAGCTATTTGGCCAAGACCTAAAGCAGTTACCACTCCAAATAAGCATAACAGCAGCCAAATCAGCATCATAGCCACCACCCCTTTGGGCAAGGCATAACTGGCTTGCGGATAAATACGTTGATAAATCCAGCAGTGCCCCAGCACCGCATACAGCACCCCAGACAAACCACCAAATAAGGACGGCCCAGAAAACATAAACTGACTGACGTTGGAGACCAAGCCCGCCACTAACGTCAGCGCCAATAAAAACAACCAGCCCTGCTGGTATTCAATGCGCCGCGCCAACTCCCAATACCACATCATATTCATGGCCAGGTGCAATAAACCAAAGTGCACCAGCATCGGCGACCACAATCGCCACCACTGCCCCTTTTCTAAGCCCTGCGCCACTGGGGTAAAAAATATGTAGTCGCCTTGAATGCGAAAATCATTGAAAGTGAACCAGCTAATGGTCTGCAGGTTGTCACCTAGTTGAGTAATAAAAGCCACCAACAAACAGGCAATTAATACTGCTGCCGTGGCTGGACTGCGGCGCAACTGTTGCACAAACCCTGCGGGACGATAATTTGCCGCCTGTGCTGGCAGATAAGTCAACTGCGGCTCCGGCAACTGCTCACCGCTGACAAACTGCTGATACCACTGCTGCACCTCTACAGCATGCGCAGTAGCAACCCAGAGCACTTGCTCACCACTTTCTTCAGTCACTCGATGGCCAATACCGTGCTGCTGTAAGACGGGCAAAAAC
>JAAYTE010000193.1 GCA_012518175.1 Gammaproteobacteria bacterium
ACGTGGCAGGTGGTGCATGCGCAAGACATTTCACAGGCATGTTCAATTTCAATACCGTTGCGCAGTGCCGCATCCATAATCGTTTCGCCAGGGGTTGCTTCAACGACCGCACCTTCTGGACAATGCTCCGCATGGGGCAAAAAGATAATTTGCGTCATTGTGATTAACCCTCCATTTCATTGAGTTGTCGTCCAGCCAAGGATTTTTTCACTGTGGCATCCAGACGGCGTGCAGCGAACTCATTGGTTGCATGATTCAGCTGCTGTACATGACGCGCAATTGCATTGACATCGTCACCTTGACGCACAGTGTCTAAAGCACTCATGCGCTCTTCAATCACGGCACGCTCTTCTTTGCTTAGCAAAGCTTCGGCATCAGCCTGTAAGGCAGCCCGTACCGTTTCCAGCAAACGCTCAGCATCGACACGCTGCTCTTGCAACGCGCGCGCTTGTTTATCGTGCTCAGCATTCTCAAATGACTCTTTGAGCATGCCGCTAATTTCTGTATCGGTTAAACCATAAGACGGCTTAACTTGAATACTGGCTTCGACACCGCTGCCCAACTCACGAGCAGTGACACCGAGTAATCCATCCGCATCCACCTGGAAAGTAATACGGATTTTTGCAGCGCCAGCCACCATTGCTGGAATACCGCGCAATTCAAAACGTGCCAACGAGCGACAATCACTGACCAGCTCACGCTCACCCTGCAAAACATGAATAGCCATGGCGGTTTGGCCATCACGGGCAGTAGTAAATTCCTGCGCTCGGGTAACCGGAATAGTAGTGTTGCGCGGAATAACTTTTTCGACTAAATCACCCATGGTTTCTAAACCCAAGGACAAGGGCGTCACGTCCAACAAGAGCAACTCGTCACCATCGCGCTTATTACCCACCAAGGTATCGGCTTGGATTGCCGCCCCCAGCGCAACCACTTGATCAGGATCGATATCGGTCAAAGGTGTGCAATCAAATAACTCACCCACTCGTGTACGCACTAAAGGGACCCGGGTCGAACCACCGACCATCACAACAGACTCAATCTCTTCTAAGTCTACTTCAGAGTCGCGCAGTGCCCGTCGACAAGCTCTCAAACTGCGGGCGACCAAGGGTTCAACCAAAGCATCAAACTGCTCGCGGGTTAAGCACCCCTGCCAGCCGGCATAGGCAATATCCACAGCATCTTGCGTGGTCAATGCCTCTTTTGCCGCACACGCCAACTCAAGCAACTCACGCTGCTCACTGGGCGCTAAATCACTGGATACACCTGCTTGCTCTACTACCCAGCTGGCCACCTTGTGGTCAAAATCATCACCACCTAGCGCGCTATCACCGCCAGTGGCTAACACTTCAAACACACCACGACTTAAGCGCAGAATTGACACATCAAAAGTGCCGCCGCCTAAATCGTAAATAACTACTACACCTTCGGCTTGCTGATCAAGACCATAAGCCACAGCCGCAGCTGTAGGCTCATTGAGCAGGCGCAAAACATTCAAACCTGCCAAACGCGCAGCATCTTTAGTCGCTTGGCGTTGAGCATCATCAAAATAAGCTGGCACAGTGATCACTACGCCAATCAGCTCACCACCTAGCGCAACCTCTGCACGCTCACGTAACGCCTGCAAAATATGCGCTGAGACTTCCACAGGGCTTTTCGGTCCTTGTACTGTCTCAATAAAAGGCATATGGGATTTGCCGGCTTGAAATTTATAGGGCAACTGCTCGCCCAATTGCTGCACGTCAGCTAGGCCGCGCCCCATTAAGCGTTTAACGGATAAAATACAATTATAAGGATCGCTCGCAGCTGCATCACGCGCACTGCGCCCAACCTCAATGCGCTCAGCGTGATAACGCACCGCCGAAGACAGTGCAATATGCCCTTGAGCATCGGCTAATGCCTCTGCAACACCGTTGCGCACGGTCGCCACTAATGAGTTGGTAGTTCCTAAATCAATTCCAACGGCCAGTCGCGGCTGGTGTGGCTGTGGACTTTGTCCAGGTTCGGCAATCTGTAGTAAGGCCATACGGATCTTTAATCTGACAGCCTGCAAAACGCAGGCTTTGGGTTAATCGTCTAAGCGCTCTTCTAGCTGACGCACTTCGTAAAACATCTTATCCAAAAACTGCATACGACGGGCTAGGCGCTCGGCTTGTACGCGCTGCTCAGGATCATCAATGCACTCTGCAAAAGCAGTATCAATGGCATGACGAGCCTGACTCAACTCCACTTTAAAGCGATCAACGGCAGCAAAATCAGCTTGTTCTTGCAATATTTCAAGCTGTTCACGCCATTCCATTTGCTGGAATAAAAACTCACCATCTTGGATAGTAGTTTCTTCTGGCAACTCGGCCTGCTGACGCAACAAATATAAAGCGCGCTGAGTAGGAGACTTTAATGTTTGATAGGCATCATTGAGTAACGCAGCGCGCTCAACAGCTTCACGCTGCTGTGCCGCTGTTGCGCTAGCAAAACGATCTGGATGCGTATCTCTAGCAAGTTCTCGATATGTCACAGCCAGTGCTTTGCTATCGAGCAAAAACACTGGCTGCAAGCCAAACATCGAAAAGTAATTGACGCGATCTGAGTCGGCCATATTACACACTGAAGCTTTCGCCACAGCCACACTCGCCGAGCACGTTGGGGTTATTAAACTTAAAGCCCTCATTGACACCTTCGCGGACAAAGTCCAGCTCAGTACCATCAATGTAGGCCAGGCTTTTCGGATCAATGATAATCTTCATGCCAAAGCTTTCAAACACCGTGTCATCGGGTTTCAGCTCATCAACAAACTCAAGCACATATGCCATGCCTGAACAGCCCGTGGTGCGCAAACCAAGGCGGATACCTTCGCCGCTACCACGGTTTTCCAGTGAGCGCCGCACATGGTTTGCTGCGGCTTCTGTTAAGCTGATTGCCATATCAAACCTCTTTAATTAAGCCTTTTTTCTGCTTGTAATCACGCACGGCCGCTTTAATTGCATCTTCTGCCAACACTGAGCAGTGAATCTTCACTGGCGGTAAAGCCAGCTCTTCTGCAATAGTAGTGTTCTTGATCAGCTCAGCTTCATCAATGGATTTACCTTTCATCCACTCTGTCGCCAATGAACTTGATGCAATTGCAGAACCGCAACCGTACGTTTTAAATTTCGCGTCTTGGATGATGCCGTCATCACCTACTTGGATTTGCAAACGCATCACGTCGCCACACGCCGGCGCACCGACCATGCCTGTTCCAACATCTGCTGCTTCAGCATCCATCTTGCCAACGTTACGCGGATTCTCGTAGTGGTCTAAGACCTTATCACTATATGCCATGATGGTATTCCTTCTTTAACGGGCAAAAATTAATGTTCTTGCCACTCAACTTTAGAGAGATCAACGCCGTCTTTGTGCATATCCCACAGCGGTGATAATTCACGTAGGCGCTCTACTGCTTCACGGATTTGTCCTGCAGCATGATCAACCTCTTCTTCGGTCGTAAAACGCCCGAAAGTAAAACGAATTGAACTGTGTGCCAGTTCGTCGCTGCGACCTAATGCACGCAGCACATAAGATGGCTCAAGGGAAGCGGAGGTACAGGCTGACCCTGATGACACCGCCATATCTTTGAGAGCCATAATCAATGACTCACCTTCAACAAAGTTAAAGCTGAGGTTTAGGTTATGCGGTACACGCTGGGTTGCACTACCATTGAGGTACAGCTCTTCCATGTCGCGTACTTTGTCGTAAAAACGCTGATTAAGCTTAGCAATGCGCTTATTGCTTTCTTCCATTTCTAGGCGAGCCAACTCAAATGCTGCACCCATACCTACAATCTGGTGAGTAGCTAGAGTACCTGAACGCATACCGCGCTCATGTCCACCACCGTGCATTTGCGCTTCTAAGCGTACACGTGGCTTACGACGCACATACAAAGCACCCATGCCTTTAGGGCCATAAGCCTTGTGCGCAGAGAAAGACATCAAGTCAACTTTCATTTCTTGCAAGTCGATCTTCACTTTATCAGCAGACTGCGCCGCATCAACGTGAAACAACACACCCTTAGAGCGCGTCAGCTCACCAATTGC
>JAAYTE010000029.1 GCA_012518175.1 Gammaproteobacteria bacterium
CTTTAATGCACGCTGCCAAAGTGTTGGCCGTGGGCACGCCTGATGAGCTGCAAGCACAGTATGGCGGTGCAACACTGGAAGATGCCTTTGTGGCTTGCCTGCAAGAAGCGCAAGGGTTAAATGACGCTGCTCTCGAAGTGAAAAGTACGGCCACTGAGGCCTTAACCAGCATTCCGCGTCGCGGCTTTAGTTTAAAGCGCACTCAAGCTTTGGCTGTGCGGGAAAGCAAAGAGCTGCTACGTGACCGTGTGCGTCTGTGGTTTGCCTTGCTGGGGGCAGTGTTTATGATGATCATTTTAGGCTTTGGGATTTCCTTGGATGTGGAAGACTTAGCCTTTGCCACACTGGATCAAGACAACACTGCGCAAAGCCGTGCCTATTTAGAGGCTTTCCGAGGTTCGCGCTATTTTGCTGAGCGTGAGCCACTGACCAGTATGCAAGATTTGCATGCCCGCTTGCAGCGCGCTGATATTAAGTTAGCCATTGAAATACCCGCGGGCTTTGGCCGTGATTTGTATGCCGGTCGCCATCCTGAGGTGGGGATTTGGCTTGATGGTGGCATGCCGTTTCGGGCAGAAACCAGCCGTGGCTATGTTGAGGCGGTGCACCAAGAAAGCTTGCAGCGGCTGCAAGAGGAAGGCAGTGCCGCACTGCCTGCTTTAGCACAGCCGGCTCGCTTAGAGACGCGCTTTCGCTACAACCAAGATGTCATCAGCGTGAACGCCATTGGTCCTGGGGTGATGGCGCTGATCTTAGTGTTTATTCCGGCCATGCTGACGGCTCTGGGTGTGGTGCGAGAAAAAGAACTGGGTTCAATTACCAACTTTTACGCCACACCATTAACCCGCTTAGAGTTTTTACTGGGTAAGCAAATGCCTTACTTGGCGGTGAGCTTATTAAATCTTGCACTATTAGTAGCGATTAACCGCTGGGTGTTTGATGTGCCACTCAAAGGGAGTGGGGTTGCTTTGGCAGTTGGTGGCGTACTCTATGTTTTGGCTACCACAAGCTTTGGTTTATTGGTTTCTACAGTGACGAAAACGCAAATTGCGGCCATTTTGGGCACAATGATTTTAACCACACTGCCGACGGTTCAGTTTTCCGGGCTCATTACTCCGCGCTCTTCATTGGATGGTGGCGCAGCCCTAATGGGCGTATTGTTCCCGGCGGGGTACTTCTTGGATATTGCCGTTGGGACCTTTACTAAGGCATTGAATTTGCGTGACTTATGGCCGCAATGCTTAGCTTTGTTGGGCTTTTTCTTAGGCTTTACTGGTTTGAGTCTAATCCTTTTGAAAAAGCAGGAGGCTTAAGTCATGCATAAGTTATCGCATATTTTCCGCTTAGGTATCAAAGAACTGATTAGCTTGCGCTATGACTCGGTGCTGCTGCTGTTTATGTTGTATGCCTTTAGTGCGGCGATTTATATGCCGGCCTCTGGCTCTTCTGTGGGGGTGCACAATGCCAGTGTGGCCATTGTTGATGAAGATGACAGCCGTCTGTCTCGCCAGTTAGCCGAGGTGTTGCGTCCGCCTGAGTTTCAAACCCCAGTCTTATTGCCCTATGGGCAAATCGATGAAGTTATGGATAGCGGCCGCTACACCTTTGTGATTAATGTACCAGTGGGCTTTCAAGCAGACTTGCTGGCCGGTAAGCAACCTGAGTTGCAAATGAACGTAGATGCTACTGCTATGAGTCAAGCCTTTATGGGGGCAGGCTATATGGGGCGCATTTTTCAGCGGGAATTGCAGCAACTCAGCGGGGTTAGCATTGAGCAACCGATCAAACTCAACACCCGCGCGCTGTTTAACAGCAACATGCAAAGTGGTTGGTTTTTGGCGATTATTCAGATTATTAATAACGTGACTATTTTGGCGATTTTGCTTACAGGGACGGCACTTTTACGTGAGCGCGAGCATGGTACCTTGGAGCACTTGCTAGTACTGCCGCTGACTGCATTTGAAATTATGCTCGCGAAAGTCTGGACCAGCCTGCTAGTGGTGGTATTTTGCACTTGGCTGTCTTTAGAATTGATTGTGAAAAAAGCCCTTGGAGTACCGTTAGCGGGCTCGATGTTGTTGTATTTGCTGGTGACGGGTTTGTATTTATTTGCCAGTACTTCGCTGGCGGTATTTTTAACCACCTTAGCGCGCTCAATTCCGCAATTTGGCTTGTTAGCCATTCCGGTGGTGATGCCGATGTTGTTGCTCTCAGGCGGTACAACGCCACTGGATAGTATGCCGGTGTGGTTGCAGACAGTGATGCAGCTATCAC
Organism: Gammaproteobacteria bacterium; assembly: GCA_012518175.1. Classification (GTDB taxonomy): domain Bacteria; phylum Pseudomonadota; class Gammaproteobacteria; order Pseudomonadales; family Pseudomonadaceae; genus Denitrificimonas. The sequence goes on from JAAYTE010000029.1 coordinate 2,275, forward strand.
CCACCACGCACTTTGTCAGTCTATCCACGGCGATTTTATTCCGTGATGCTGGGTTTGCTTTAGTTTGGCCAGAAATGTTGGCGCTGGCTGGGATTGGCTTGGTGTTTTTCTTGATTGCTTTAATGCGCTTTAGACGCAGCCTCACTGCTTAAAGTCTAGCCGCGCAGTGCTGGCTGCCGTTTATGCTGGCTGAGAAGGTTACTCTTTGCAGAAGCGTAAGCCAGCACCGCTGCTAGTAATGCGCATAATTTCCATTTTCAGAATTGGCGCTTCCACAGGTAGGTCTTGTACTTGTCCAGTGACAATATCGCCTTTTTTAAGCTTGCTCATCTCCGGGTGTTTTACAAATACCCCTTCATCCGATAAGTCTTCAGTGGTGGCCAGTATTTCACCGAGTGACGGGTGACAGATTTTAATCCGGCAGTTCATACTCGTACGAATATTTTGTCGCAGATGTGAGGACATAATCATGCACCTGTGGTAATTGTTGTTTTGCTTTACTGTAAGCCGCTTTACGCGTCGCTAGCAATAGGACTTTTTAATACCAGCGCTGCTCACCTTCTGGGCGCTGCTTAAAGCGCTTCATGGTCCACATATACTGATCAGGCCAACGCTGTACA
>JAAYTE010000194.1 GCA_012518175.1 Gammaproteobacteria bacterium
CAAAATCATTGAAGTCCGTTTCGGCGCTGACCGCTTCAACCTGCTCGGCACCAAACATGTGCGGATAGCGGGCTTTAATTTGCGCCAGTTCTGCAGTTGCACCACCAATCTCGGTTAACTCATTGATCTGGCGGGAAACGCCTGCGTGATCCTCAAGATCAGCCAGTACTTCAACCAACTTAAGACGCAGATCAAGACGCTCAGGCTCTTGGTCTACGGCATTGGCTAGAACGGTGGCAGCCTGACTGAAACGACCAAAGCTAATATAGCTCTCTGCCTCAGCTAGCACATCACTGGCTTCATCTTTAAATGCTGCTTCAGGAGCAGGCGCATCAAAGGAGAAGTCTTCCAGCAAATCATCACTGTCAACTGCTTCTGTGGTTGCCGCGCTGTCTGTGGCAGTAAGGCTTGCAGTAACAGCGCTGGCAGGATCAACCTCAGGCGTTGCTAGTGCTTCAGGTGCTTGCGCCGCTAATTCCTGATCAGCTGGCTCATCGAAGAGCTCAGCCTCTTTGCGTGCGCGACTGCGGGAGATTCCCATCAGCAGCAAGAGCAGTGCTAAAACTGCCGCAGCACCTGCGCCTGCTAGCAGCATTGGATCATCTTTAATTTTATCAATGATGCTCTTTTCTTCAGCTGCTGGCTGCTCAGCAACAGGTGCTTGGGCTGGTGTGGCAGGTTCAGCTTGCGCTGCGCCCTCGGCGGCTGTTTCGCTTTCAACAACAATTTCAGGCTCTGGTGCTGCTGCCGGTTCAACAGGCTGTGCAACGGCTTCAGGTGCAACCTCTTCAGTCTCTACTGCAGAAGTTTCAACACCTTGCGCGGTTTCCTCGGTAACTTCAGAAATCGCCTCAACGCCATCAATGCCTGGTTCTGTAGCTGGGTCGGCCAGCTCTATGCTTGCCTCGCCTAGATGCTCAGCTGGTGCAGCAGCCTGATCGTTAGCGACATCTGCTACTGGCGTATCTACAGCATTTTGCAACTGCGCCAATTGGTTGTCTTTAAGCTCAATTAAGCGCTGTAATTTTTCTAATTGACTATTTAGGTCTTCGACACGGCTTTGCAGGTCTTGGTTTTCTAAGACTGTGGAGTCCAAGCGCTCTTTACTTGCAGCCAACTGATCTTGTAAAGCGCTAAGGTTAGCAGCACTGCCTTCATCTGCCGCTTGCTCAGCAGCGCCCGGTGCTTCAGCAACCAGTCTGAGGCTATCACTTTTCTCAATCGCCGCCGGTGCTGCCCCAGCTTCGCTGCGGTGCGTGGCATCAAGTTGGCGTTCAGCTACAGCAGGCGCTCTGCGCGCGTTTTGCCAGCTGTCATTTTGCTGAGTTACTTGTGCTATAGCTTCAGCACGGCTGCGGCTGTTAATTTCTTGCTCACTGGGTAAGCGTAAAACCTGGCCACTCTTCAAACGGTTAATATTGCCGTCTAAAAAAGCATTTGGGTTGAGGTCCTGAATCGCCAGCATCGTTTGATGCACTGAGGCATTACCGCCCACACGTGAGGCCACTTCCCAGAGCGTATCGTTCTTTTGCACACGGTAATCACCGCCCTGATTTAAAGCATTGGCTCTGGCAGCAGGCGCCGCACTTGGCGCTGGTGCTGCTTGGCGGACAATGGGTTGTGGCTGAGCAGCAGCCTGAGGCGGTGGCTGCATACGGCTTGGTACAGTAGCTGCTGGTTGCGGTGCATAAATAACTTGTTGCGGTTTATAGAGCGGCGGATCCAGTAACAGGGTGTACTCACGCAGTAAACGCCCATTAGGCCAGAGCACCTCTACTAAGAAGTTTAAGTAGGGTTCTTTAATGGGTTTGTTACTGGTGACCCGAATGACACTTTTGCCATTGGCATCCACCACTGGAGTAAACTTCAATCCGGTCAATAAAAACTGCCGATCAATGCCGGCTTTGCTAAATTCTTCCGGTGAGGCGAGCTGACTTTTAATCTCAATAGAGCTTAAGTCACGCACCTCCAATAAAGAAATTTCAGCTTCAAGAGGCTGATTTAAAGATGACTTAACTGATAAATCACCTAAGCCTAGCGCATAGGTAAAACTGGAAGTAAACGCTGTAGCAGCTGCAACTGCTAACACCAATTTGCGAACTTGAAGCATATAGAGTTATCCCTTATTTTTCGTTCCGGATACCCCGGAGGGTTTTGAATGCGCTGTGCTCAATCGCCAAAAATGACGGCCCCCGTCAGCAGCACTCAACCTGATTCCGCTCAGCAATTAAAAATATTATTAAGCTAATTGGCTAAGTATCTTTTACGGATAGAGTTTTATCAACATTCAATCGACTTACTCAAGCTATATCAAGCCCGTTTTAGCGTTAATATCAGACATACTGCACAATTCTTAACTCTTCAGTAGTGTCTTCAGTCAATAGGCGCGCAAAAAGCTGATTAATTTACTGTTTGCGCGCCGGACTTAGGTGATTAACGTTCCAGCAAAATCCGCAGCATTCTGCGCAATGGTTCTGCAGCGCCCCATAACAATTGGTCACCCACGGTGAAGGCGCCCAAGTAATGCGAGCCCATATTCAGCTTGCGTAAACGGCCCACTGGAATATCTAAAGTTCCAGTCACAGCAGTTGGCGTTAGCTCGCGCATGGTCACTTCACGATCATTGGGAATTAAACGCACCCAAGGGTTGTGCTGGCTAATCATGTCTTCAATTTCAGCCAAGGGCACATCTTTATTTAACTTAATAGTCAAAGCTTGACTGTGGCAACGCATTGCCCCCACTCGCACACAGATGCCATCAATATTAATTGGGTTTTTATAGCGGCCCAAGACCTTGTTAGTCTCGGCTTGCGCTTTCCACTCTTCGCGGCTTTGGCCGTTGGGTAAAGCACTGTCAATCCACGGAATTAAGCTGCCGGCCAAGGGTACGCCGAAATGATCCGTAGGAATGCTATCGCCGCGCTGGTATTGGGCAACTTTACGGTCGATGTCTAAAATTGCGCTGGCTGGATCTTGCAATTCAGTTGCAACAGAGTCATGAATGCCGCCCATTTGACGAATCAACTCACGCATATTTTGCGCACCTGAGCCGCTGGCTGCTTGATAGGTCATGGCGCTCATCCACTCAACCACGCCTGCCTCAAATAAACCACCCAGTCCCATCAGCATCAGGCTGACGGTGCAGTTACCGCCGACATAATCTTTTACGCCATTATCCAACGCCTGATCAATACCTTTGCGGTTAACTGGGTCTAGCACAATGACTGAATGGTCTTTCATCCGCAGCGCTGAGGCCGCATCAATCCAGTACCCTTCCCAGCCCGCTTCACGCAGCTTCGGAAACACCGCTTCGGTGTAGTCGCTGCCTTGACAGGTCAAAATGACATCCAAGTTTTTCAGCTCATTAATATCATAAGCATCTTTTAGCGTTGGAATATCTTTACCAATGTCAGGTCCTTGTCCACCTACGTTGGAGGTAGTAAAGAACACCGGCTCAATTAAATCGAAATCCTGTTCTTCGAGCATGCGCTGCATCAGCACTGAGCCAACCATGCCGCGCCAACCAATAAGACCTACACGTTTCATTGCGACTACACCTATTGTTAGTTAATTTCCGTCAGATCATTAAGCAGCAATGCTCTGACGGATAGATTTAATTGAGTAATCTTACAGTTTTGCGAGCGCTGCGACTACCGCATCACCCATTTCAGTGGTGCCGACTTTGCGCATACCGGCAGAGAAGATATCGCCAGTGCGCAAACCTTGATCCAGCACATCACTCACTGCTTGCTCAATGGCATCTGCCGCGGCGAGCTGGTTAAAGGTATAACGCAGCATCATCGAAACAGACAAAATGGTCGCCAAAGGGTTGGCCAAATCTTGGCCAGCAATATCCGGTGCAGAACCATGGGAAGGCTCATACATACCCTTGTTGTTCGAATCTAAAGACGCCGATGGCAGCATCCCAATGGAGCCGGTCAGCATTGACGCCTGATCCGATAAAATATCGCCGAACAAGTTGTCGGTCACAATCACATCAAACTGCTTTGGTGCGCGGACCAGTTGCATCGCTGCGTTGTCTACATATTGATGACTCAGTTCCACATCGGGGTATTCTTTGGCCACTTCGTTGACCACTTCACGCCATAAACGACTGGAATCCAGCACGTTAGCTTTATCCACGGAGCAAACTTTCTTATTGCGCAGACGAGCCATATCAAAGCCCACTTTGGCAATGCGGCGAATTTCACTTTCGCTGTATGGCAGTGTGTCATAAGCCATGCGCTCGCCATTCTCTAACGTAACGGTGTCACGGGGCGTACCGAAGTAAATGCCGCCAGTTAGCTCACGGACAATTAAAATATCTAAGCCGGAAACCACTTCTGGTTTAAGGGTGGAGGCTTCAGCCAGTTGCGGATACAAAATAGCCGGACGCAAGTTACCAAACAAACCCAGCTCAGAACGAATTTTCAATAAGCCCCGCTCTGGACGAATGGCAACATCAATGTTGTCCCACTTTGGACCACCCACAGCGCCCAACAGCACCGCATCCACTTCACGCGCGAGGGCTAAAGTTGAATCGGCTAAAGGCACGCCATGCTTATCAATCGCCGCACCGCCCAACTCGCCCTCAACCAGCTCGTAGCCTAAGTTGAACTTCTCACTGGCCAGCTCTAAAACCTTAACTGCTTCGCGAATGATTTCCGGACCAATACCATCGCCCGGCAATACTAAAATCTTTTTAGACATATCAAATACTCAGCGCCACAGTGCCATTGTACTGCGGCGCAGTTAGTTAAATTAAAGTGCGTCAAACAACCATGGGTTAGCTTTTTTGTAGCCCACTTCAAACTCTCGAATCAG
>JAAYTE010000195.1 GCA_012518175.1 Gammaproteobacteria bacterium
ACACGAATACTGCCATTGACCTGCCCACCGGGGCTGGCTAAAAAAATCAGATCATTATCAAGCATGGTTTCCACATAGGCCCTTTGGGCTAAAATAGTACTGAAATGTTCGCGGGCTACACGTGCGCGGGTAAATACACCAAGCAAGTGACGCCCATCTTCTTCGGCAATTGCGTTGCGTAATACATCAAGGTCGCCACGAAACTGGTCCAGCTGTTGTAAGACCGCTTCACGGTTGGCAAGAAAAATATCGTGCCACATAACGGGATCACTGCCAGCTATGCGGGTAAAGTCGCGAAAGCCACCAGCGGCATAGCGAAATATCTCTAAGTTTTCACTTCTTTTCGCCAGCGAGTCGACTAAACCAAAGGCAAGGAGATGCGGCAAATGGCTGGTTGCTGCTAAAACGCGATCATGTTGATCCACGCTCATGCTTTCAACATCAGCGCCTAGACCTTGCCACAGTTGCTCGACGCAAGCTAAAGCAGCGGGGTCGGTATGTGCGTGGGGCGTGAGAATGACCTTATGATGCTTAAACAAGCCTGGGTTAGCGGCCTCAACGCCACTGCGCTCGGAGCCAGCAATCGGGTGACCAAGTACCAATAAAGGCGGGAGTTTACCAAATGCTGCTTGGGCAGCCGCGAGCAAATGCCCTTTCACGCTACCAGCATCGGTAATAATAGTGTTTTTTAAATTTAACGCCGCAAGCTTGCTCAGCAATGTCTGTAACGCCAGTACCGGCACGGCCAGCATAATAACATCGGCATCTTTACAGGCGGCAGCCAAATCTGTACTGCAACTGTCTACCACCCCAAGCTCTACCGCGCGTTGACACGCCTGAAGGTTTAGGTCGACGCCGATGACCTCTTCGGCCAGACCTAAATCGCGAATACCTTTAGCAAAGGAGGCGCCAATCAAGCCTAAACCAATGACTACTAAACGCTTAACGAGCGGCGTTGCTGGGGGTGTTTTTTGCATATTAAGCCTGCTTTAAAACAGAGGTTAATACATCTAAGAACCTTTGGTTCTCGTTACTGGTGCCGATAGAAACCCGCAAAAAAGTAGGCATAGCGTAGCCGGCAACCGGACGAACAATGACCCCTTGCTCAAGCAAGGCTTGGTTAATCGGTGCCGCATCCCGCTTAAAATCAACAGCAATAAAGTTACCGCGCGAAGGCAGCCACGACAGTCCCAGCTGCTTAAAGCCCGCTTCTAATTGCTGCATACCTTGGCTGTTTAGCAGACGGCTGCGCTCTAGGTAGTCGTTGTCTTCTAAGGCGGCACAAGCGGCAACTAAGGCTAAGCTGTTGACATTAAAAGGCTGGCGAACACGGTTGAGTATGTCGGCAACTTCTAGGGAGGAAACAGCGTAACCAACCCGCAATGCAGCTAAACCGTAAGCTTTAGAAAAGGTGCGGGAGACTAGCAAGTTTGGGTAGCGGCTTAAGTAGGCCATACCATCGGGCAAGTCACTATCAGCTGCGTACTCGATATAGGCTTCATCCAGTACCACTAAAACGTCGCTGGGCACTTTAGCAAGGAAGGCATTTAACGCCGCCTGATCAAACCAAGTCCCTGTTGGGTTGTTTGGATTGGCAATAAATATCACCCGTGTATTGCTATCAATTGCGGCAGCCATAGCGTCCAGGTCATGACCATAGTCTTTGGCTGGCACTTCACGGCACTGCGCCCCGGAGGCCAAGGTGGCTATGGGGTATACAGCAAAGGCATGGGCGCTGAAAATAGCATTGCGTCCAGGCGCTAACCAAGCTCTAGCAATCAACTCTAAAATGTCATTGGAACCATTGCCTAGGGTGATTTGGTTAGGATCCACAGCATAATGCGCAGCCAGCTTGTCCTTTAGAATAAAGCCACTACCATCGGGGTAACGGGTCAGTTCCGGTAGCGCTTGAGAGATTGCTGCAGTCACTTTTGGACTGGGGCCAAGTGGGTTTTCATTGCTGGCCAGTTTAACAATAGCCTCAGGCTGCAGCCCCAGTTCACGGGCCAGCTCCTCAACGGGTTTGCCTGGTACATAGGGCGACAGCTCTTGGACACTAGGTAATGCCAAGGCAAGAAGATCACGACTCATTTACTTTCCTCGAATACTTCACTGCCGCAATCAAGCGGCAGTTACAACACGACTAGAGAACAGCGTTGGGATAGGAACCCAAGACTTTCAAGCCAACGCTTTCCTGAGCAACTTTCTCAAGAGCATCGCGCACCAGTGGATCATCTTTATGGCCATAAAAGTCAATAAAGAAAACGTAAGACCATTTACCACTGCGTGACGGGCGGGTTTCGATGCGGGTCAAGTCAATGCCGCTGGCGTGAAAAGGAATCAATAATTCGTGCAGAGCACCAGGCTTGTTGCTCATGGAAATAATAACTGAGGTTTTATCATCGCCGGTGGCTGGCACAGTTTGATTGCCAATAATTAAAAAGCGCGTGGAGTTATCCGGGCGGTCTTCAATTTTATCGGCAAGGATGCTTAGGCCATACAACTGCGCGGCCATATCACCGGCAATTGCCGCGCTATTCCATTCGCTTTTGACTCGTTTCGCCGCTTCTGCATTGCTCGAAACAGCAACCCGCTCCACATTGGGATAATGGGCGTCAAGCCACTTACGGCATTGCGCCAATGACTGTGCATGCGAATAGATACGGGAGATTTTCTCGGTTTTAGTGTTTTCCGCCACCAGCAAATGGTGGTGAATGCGCAGCTCAACCTCACCGCAGATCACCAGATCATGCTCAAGAAAGCTGTCTAAAGTGTGATTAATCGCCCCTTCAGTCGAGTTCTCTACAGGAACCACACCAAAGCTGACTGCACCAGCAGCCACTTCACGGAAAATCTCATCAATGGCAGCCATAGGCTTGCTCACCACTGCCTGACCAAAGTGCTTTAGTGCAGCAGCCTGTGAAAAAGTGCCTTCTGGGCCTAAGTAAGCAACTTTTAACGGTTGTTCTAAGGCTAAGCAAGTGGACATGATTTCACGGAATAAACGCGCCATTTCCTCATTGTCGAGGGGGCCTTTATTCAGTTCCATAATGCGTTTTAGCACTTGTGCTTCACGTTCAGGCCGATAGAAAACTGCTTCTTCACCCTCTTCCAAAGTGGCCATTTTGATGCGACCAACCTCTTGTGCGCAGCGGGCACGCTGACTGATCAGCTCCAGGATCTTTTCATCTAAGGAGTCAATGCGTACGCGCAAAGCTTGCAGCTCATGATCACTCATTTATGCACGCTCCTTCTCGAACTCTTGCATATAGGCTACAAGCGCTTCTACCGCCTCTAACGATACGGCGTTATAAATTGAGGCGCGCATACCGCCAACCGAGCGATGGCCTTTAAGGTTTAACAAGCCACGCTCATCGGCGCCGGCTAAGAAAGCCTTATCGAGCTTGGCGTCAGCCAAACGAAATGGCACGTTCATCCACGAGCGCGCATTGCTCGCCACTGGGTTGCTGTAGAAATCGCTGGCATCAATGGTTTGGTAGAGCAATGTTTGTTTGGCGTGGTTAATCTTCGCCATGGCTTCTAAGCCGCCCTGCTCCTTCAGCCACTTAAAGACTAAACCAGATAAATACCATGAGAAAGTCGGTGGCGTGTTGTACATGGAGCCGTTATCAGCAGCCACCTTGTAGTTAAGCATGGTTGGGCAGCTGGCACGTGCGCGCCCCAACAAGTCTTCACGGACAATGGCAACCACTAAGCCGCTTGGGCCAATATTTTTCTGCGCACCGGCATAAATCATGCCGTAACGGCAGACTTGCAAAGGCTTAGAGAGAATGTCGGACGACATGTCGACCACCAGTGGGGTGTCGCCGGTTTGTGGTGTCCAATCAAATTGCAGTCCGCCAATGGTTTCATTGCTGGCGTAATGCACATAGGCAGCATCTTTGCTCAACTGCCATTCATTCTGACCAGGAATGGCAAAGTAGTCGTACTCTTTGGCACTGGCGGCTACATTGATATTGCCAAAACGGCTGGCTTCTTCAATGCTTTTACGTGACCAAATCCCTGTGTCGATATAGTCTGCCGTAGCGCCTTCAGCTAAAAAGTTGAGAGGGATCTGGGCAAATTGCTGACTGGCCCCGCCTTGCATAAACAACACTTTATAGTTGTCTGGAACCCCTAAAAGATCGCGCAAGTCTTGTTCGGCGGTGGTCGCAATGGAGGTGAATTCATCACCGCGGTGACTCATCTCCATCACTGACAGGCCTTTGCCGTGCCAGTCCAGTAGCTCACTTTGTGCCTGTTTTAATACTGCTTCTGGCAGCGCAGCAGGTCCTGCGCAAAAATTATAAACTCTACTCACTGCTCTCTCACTCCTGCGGATTGCTTGACTCGTCAGTAAGCGTCTCTGGCCCACTGCTTACGTCTTCATGATCAGCGTCTGCTGCAGCATTAACCGGCTCAGTTGCGCCCAATTCAGACTCAGCTAACTCTTCATCTTCGTCACTGTCGGCTGGGTCTTGCACCCGCTCCAAGCCCACTAAAGATTCATCTTTAGCTAAGCGAATCAACATCACCCCTTGGGTGTTGCGCGACAGCGAAGAGACTTCGTCAACACGGGTACGCACTAAGGTGCCTTGGTCGGAAATCAGCATGATCTCTTCACCATCAAGCACTTGAATAGCACCAACCAGCTTACCGTTGCGCTCATTGGAAACCATGGCAATGACCCCCTGACCACCGCGACGGTAATTAGGGAACTCAGTGATGGCGGTGCGCTTACCGTAACCACGCTCAGAAGCAGTGAGGATTTCACTGTCTTCTTCAGGGATGATCATGGAAATCAATTTCTGCTCTTCTGGCAGACGCATCCCTCTAACACCGCGAGCAGTACGGCCCATGGCGCGTACATCGGTTTCCGCAAAGCGTGTTACTTTACCGCCATCGGAGAACAGCATGACATCGTGCGTACCATCAGTAATGGCAGCAGAAATCAGGGTGTCATCTTCATCCAAAGCCAAAGCAATTAAACCAGAGGTTCTGGGGCGGCTAAATTGTTCCAGTGGAGTTTTCTTCACAGTGCCGTTGGCAGTCGCCATAAAGATAAAGTAACCCTCGGTGTACTCATTGACCGGCAGCATTGCAGTGATCTTTTCACCTTCATCCAGCGGCAGCAAGTTGACAATGGGGCGACCACGGGAGGTGCGAGAAGCTTCTGGTATTTCAAAAGTACGCTTCCAGTACACTTTACCTTTGCTGGAGAACAGCAGCAGCGTGGTGTGGCTGTTAGCTACTAATAAGTGCTCAACATGGTCTTCATCTTTGACGCCAGTCGCCGCTTTCCCGCGGCCACCGCGGCGCTGGGCATTATAGGCATCCAGCGGTTGGCTTTTAGCGTAGCCAGAGTGCGAAATTGTTACTACGCGCTCTTCTTCAGTGATCAAGTCAGCAATGGTTAAATCAACATGGGAGGCGGTAATTTCCGTGCGGCGATCATCACCAAAGTCGGCTTTAACTTTTTCAAGTTCTTCACGGATCACTTCAAGTAAACGCTCAGCACTGCCCAAAATATGTAACAGCTCGCTAATTTGCTCAAGAATATCTTGGTATTCAGCTAAGAGTTTTTCATGCTCGAGACCGGTTAAGCGGTGCAGGCGCAGATCCAAAATAGCTTGTGCTTGCTCAGGCGACAAATGGTAGAAACCATCATGCATGCCGTATTGCTCATCCAAGTCTTCTGGGCGACTGGATTCAGCGCCAGAGCGCTCAACCATCGCGGAAACTGCGCTGGACTCCCATGCCGTAGCAATTAAACGCTCTTTGGCTTCTGCTGGCGTAGGAGAGTCTTTAATCATGGCAATGACTGGGTCAATGTTGGACAAGGCCACAGCCTGCCCTTCAAGAATATGGCCACGTTCACGGGCTTTGCGTAGTTCATAGACGGTGCGGCGCGTCACTACTTCACGGCGGTGACGGACAAAAACTTCCAGCATGTCTTTGAGGTTAAGCAAGCGTGGCTGACCATCGACGAGGGCAACGACGTTAATGCCGAACACACTTTGCATTTGAGTTTGCGCATAGAGGTTGTTGAGAACCACTTCTGGCACTTCACCACGGCGCAGTTCAATCACCACGCGCATACCGTCTTTATCAGACTCGTCGCGCAACTCACTGATGCCTTCGAGCTTTTTCTCTTTAACCAGCTCCGCGATTTTTTCAATCAAACGGGCTTTGTTCAGCTGATATGGCAACTCACTGATAACGATTTGTTGACGACCACCAACTTTATCAATGTCTTCAATAAAGGTGCGGGCGCGCATGTAAATACGTCCGCGACCGGTGCGGTATGCCTCAACAATGCCTGCGCGACCGTTAATAATTCCCGCAGTGGGGAAATCAGGGCCTGGAATAAACTGCATCAGCTCATCAATGCAGATATCAGGGTTGTCAATCAGGGCTAAGCAGCCATCAATCACTTCGCGCAAGTTGTGCGGAGGAATGTTGGTAGCCATACCTACGGCAATCCCGGAGGAGCCATTGACCAGCAAATTGGGGACCTTGGTCGGCAAAACAGCTGGAATCATTTCCGTGCCGTCGTAGTTCGCTACCCAGTCTACTGTTTCCTTGTCTAAGTCAGCCAGCAGCTCATGGGCTAACTTGGTCATGCGTACTTCGGTATACCGCATTGCAGCTGCGTTATCACCGTCTACGGAACCGAAGTTACCTTGGCCATCGACCAGCAAGTAACGCAAAGAGAACGGCTGCGCCATACGGACAATGGTGTCGTAAACAGCAGTATCACCATGCGGGTGATATTTACCGATAACGTCCCCAACGACCCGCGCCGATTTCTTATAGGGTTTGTTCCAGTCATTACCCAATTCACGCATCGCGAACAACACACGCCGGTGTACGGGTTTTAATCCGTCTCGTGCATCTGGCAACGCGCGCCCAACAATTACACTCATCGCATAATCGAGGTACGACTGTCGCATTTCATCTTCGATACTGATCGGAAGGATTTCTTTGGCCAATTCACCCATGGAAGCTCGGTTCCTTATTAATTCATCATGCCCATTACAAGCCGCTTATAGTAACACATGCCGTGCTAACGCGCTCAATCTAGACAATGGCTTTTTCTTAGTTTCGCTCTTGAGTGCAATTTTAACCCCACTCTCGAGCATTTCCAGATAAACATACACAGGCGCTCAATTGCTAAAAGCCTATGACGGGCCTTGCATCAGCTCTAGCATCTTGTGCTGATTAGGTTGGTGCACGATACCGCGCTCGGTCACGATTACGTCAATCAATTCTGCAGGAGTAACATCAAACACTGGATTGTAAGCGCGGATTTGTGCAGCCAGACGCTGCCCGCCCAGAGCAAGAACCTCTGTCGCGTCGCGCTCTTCAATGGGAATATCTATTCCGCTGGCAAGCTGCATATCAATCGTCGAGCTTGGCGCGACCACCATAAACCTTACAGCATGGTAGCGGGCCAGCACGGCCAACTGATAGGTACCAATTTTATTGGCGACATCACCATTGGCAGTGATGCGGTCGGCGCCGACAATCACCCAACTGATCTTACCTTGGTGCATTAAATGAGCTGCGCAGGAGTCTACGCTGAGCACACTAGGGATTCCCTCACCCAGCAATTCCCATGCAGTCAGCCGCGCACCTTGTAGCCAAGGGCGGGTTTCGTTGACATGCACACACTCAAGCAATCCATCTATGTAAGCAGCGCGAATCACCCCTAAAGCCGTACCAAAGCCTGCGGTAGCTAAAGCGCCGGCATTACAGTGAGTCATAACATGCTGCTTGCCAGCACTGCTCTCACGTATAACCTGTAGGCCAAACTCAGCGGTCTGCAAGTTAGCTGCGCGGTCCTCATTATAAATAGCCAGCGCTTGCGCCTCTAAAGCTAGTAGCGGGTTAGTGTGCTGACTGGCAGCGGCAAGGCAGGCGCGCATTTTATCCAACGCCCAGAATAGGTTCACTGCTGTAGGTCGCGATGCTGCGAGCAGTTCGAAGTCGGGCTGTAATGCCGTTGCTAAATCCGCAACCTGATGAGCGCTGTGCTGCTGCGCTGCCAGTACTATGGCGAAAGCTGCCGCTACACCAATGGCCGGCGCGCCACGCACATGCATCTCAGCGATGGCTTGGGCAACTGCACTGGCTGTTGTATAGCGCTGCCAGCATTCTTCGTGTGGCAGCAAGCGCTGATCAAGCAAGTACAAGGCATTATCGCGCCACTCAAGGGCTTTAACCTTTTCAGCCGCAAGCATCTGTTCGCGTATCATCCATATGACCCCTTGATAAATAAGTGATTATAGCTGAATCTGGATTTAAAACCGCGCTGCAGCTGTGCCCCGCAGGACAGTTGTTGCGTCTATCGAGCAATGAGCAGCACAACGCTTTATCCACCATTAAAGCATTTATCAATTTTGTAGCAGGAAGCCACACATATGCCCCACTCGCCTTTAGATTGCTTGTTATTGCCCGAGTGGCTAGTGCCGGTTGAGCCTGCTGGTGTAGTGTTAAAAAACTACGCCATTGGTATACGCGGCGACCACATCGCTTTAATTGCGCCGCGCGAGCAAGCATTAAAAGTGCCTTGTGCAGACATCCGTGAGCTACCCAATACCCTGTTGACCCCCGGCTTGATTAACGCCCATGGTCACGCGGCGATGTCGTTATTTCGCGGTTTGGCCGATGACTTACCTTTACAGGTTTGGCTTAAAGAACACATTTGGCCTGCAGAAGCGCAGTGGGTGAATGCCGACTTTGTCCGCGATGGCACTGATCTAGCCATTGCTGAGCAGCTAAAAAACGGCATCACCTGTTTTTCTGACATGTATTTCTTTCCCGAAACAGTTTGCCAGCAAGTACACAGTAGCGGTATCCGTGCGCAAATTACCGTGCCTATGTTGGATTTTCCCGTGCCTGGGGCTCGTAACAGCGCCCAAGCCTTGCGCGAAGGTTTACAGTTGTTTGATGACTTTAAGCAGCACCCGCGTCTTTCCATTGGTTTTGGCCCACATGCGCCTTATACGGTAAACGATCAGGGGCTTGATAATATTGTGATGCTGGCCGCGCAGCTGGATGCGCCCGTACAAATGCACGTGCATGAGACAGCCGCGGAAGTGCAGCAAAGTATCGAGACTTATGGCGAGCGTCCACTGGCCCGTCTGAATCGCCTAGGCCTGCTGGGGCCACGCTTCCAGGCAGTGCATATGACCCAAGTGAGCGATGAAGATATTGCGCTCTTGGTACAAAGCAATACCAGTGTCATTCATTGCCCTGAATCCAACTTAAAGCTTGCCAGTGGCTTTTGCCCCATTGAGCGTTTGTGGAATGCTGGGGTAAATATCGCTGTTGGTACCGACGGTGCAGCCAGCAATAACAATCTTGACCTGCTTAGCGAAACGCGTACTGCAGCCTTATTAGCCAAAGCAGTGGCGCAGTCGGCTAGCGCCATTGATGCGCACCGTGCCTTGCGCATGGCCACCTTAAACGGTGCCCGAGCCTTGGGGATTGACAGGCAAACTGGATCATTGGAAGTGGGCAAGTTAGCTGACCTCACCGCCTTTAATTTTAATGATTTATCTCTGCAGCCAGTTTACGAGCCAGTCTCACAACTGATTTATGCCGCTGCGCGCAATTGTGTCGAGCATGTCTGGGTGGGTGGCAAACAGCTCCTTAAAGACCGCCAGCTGGTGCGTATGGATGAGCAACGAATCATTGCTAAGAGTCGCGAGTGGGGTCGTAAAATAGCAAACAAATCAAACGCTTAAGTAGCACTCTTATAGTCTTATCAAGATTTCTTGAGTCAGCCCTTGCGATCAATAAGGTAAAAATAAAGAAAAACTGGCATGATGTGTACCTTAAATCGCGGCACATATCGTATAGGACTGGGTTATGACCAATGTAGACCATGCTGAAATTGCGAAGTTTGAAGCCTTAGCTCACCGCTGGTGGGATCGTGAGAGTGAATTTAAACCCTTACACGACATTAATCCTCTGCGGGTGAACTGGATTGATGAGCGCGCCTCATTAGCCGGTAAAAAAGTGCTCGACGTTGGCTGTGGCGGCGGCATTTTAAGTGAAGCAATGGCACAACGCGGCGCCACCGTGACCGGCATTGATATGGGTGAAGCCCCGTTAGCTGTCGCGCGCTTACACCAGCTTGAAACTGGCGTTGATGTCACCTACCGCCAAGTCACTGCAGAAGACTTAGCAGCGGAAATGCCAGAGCAATTTGATGTGGTGACTTGCTTGGAAATGCTTGAGCATGTGCCTGATCCCGCATCGATTATTCGTGCCTGTTACGCATTAGTTAAACCCGGTGGCCAAGTATTTTTCTCAACGATCAATCGCAACCCCAAAGCTTATTTATTCGCTATTGTTGGTGCTGAATACATTATGCGGTTATTGCCGCGCGGCACCCATGATTTCAAAAAGTTTATTCGCCCGTCGGAACTGGGCGCTTGGAGTCGCGCCGCTGGCCTGCAAGTGCAAGACATTATTGGCTTAACCTACAACCCGCTGAGCAAGCGTTACAAGCTTGAAGCTGATGTGGATGTGAACTACATGCTGCACACCACTAAGGATGCCTAATGCGCATTGAAGCAGTGTTGTTTGATCTGGACGGTACCCTACTCGATACCGCGCAGGATTTTTTTGCCATTGTGCAGAGTATGCGTAGCGAACGAGGCTTGCCGCCACTGACCTGTGATAGTGGTTTTCGCCAGCAAGTCTCGCAAGGCGCGCAAGCCATGGTTAATTTTGCTCTTGCCTTAGATCCGGACCACCCAGAAGCAGACGCGTTGCGCGAAGACTTCTTAGCGCGCTACACCCAGCAACATGCTAAATACACCGTACCTTTTACCGGTGTTTTAGAGGTTCTCAAGCAGCTCGATAATGCTGGTATGCGCTGGGGTGTTGCCACCAACAAACCTTGGCGTTTTGCTCAGCCAATTATGGATGCCCTGAACTTATCCTCACGCAGCGCAGTTTTACTCTGCCCTGATCATGTGAGCAACAGTAAGCCCGCGCCAGATATGTTGTTATTGGCCTGCAAACAGTTACAGCTAGACCCACGGCAAGTGCTGTATGTCGGCGATGATCAACGCGATATTGATGCCGGTCGCGCAGCAAATATGCGCACAGTCGCAGTGCGTTATGGCTATATCAGCGCTGGCGACAACCCGAGCAACTGGGGTGCTGATGCGGTGCTTGATAACATTGGCGAGCTCATCAATCTGCTCGACATACAGCGCAGCTGTTAAATTAAATAACCTGCCAGCAGCAGTATTTACATCAATAAGCTGGCTTAGTTCATTGTTTTGAAAGGAATAATTTATGTTTGATTACACAGCGCCTGCTGACTTATTGAAAGATCGTATTATTTTAGTAACGGGTGCTGGACGCGGTATTGGCGCCGAAGCAGCGCGCACCTATGCCGCCTATGGTGCAACCGTCTTATTACTGGGTAAAACCGAAAAGAACCTAAACGCTGTGTACGATGAAATTGTTGCTGCAGGCCACCCGCAACCAGTTGTGATCCCCTTGGATTTAGAGCGTGCCAACAGTGATGCCTATGGTGAGTTAGCAGCAATGGTTGAAGCTGAGTTTGGACATTTAGATGGCTTGTTGCACAACGCCTCTATTTTAGGTCCGCGCACCCCCCTGGAACAGTTGGCCGGTGAGAATTTTGCCAAGGTTATGCAGATCAACGTCAATGCAATGTTTATGCTGAACAGCGCCATGCTGCCGCTATTGCGCTTATCCAAGGATGCCTCAGTGATCTTCACCTCAAGCAGCGTGGGCCGCAAAGGACGCGCCTACTGGGGCGCTTATGCAGTCTCTAAGTTTGCTACCGAGGGCTTAATGCAAGTGATGGCGGACGAGATGGACGGCACTTGTATTCGCGCCAACAGCCTTAATCCAGGCGCAACACGCACTGACATGCGCGCCCATGCTTATCCAGGCGAGAACCCCATGAACAATCCTACTCCAGCTGACATCATGCCGCTGTATCTCTACTTGATGGGCCCGGATAGCAAAGGGGTCACTGGGCAAGCGCTTAACGCGCGCGAATAAATCTTTACCTATTTACGCCCGTATACGCGCCATGACCAGCAATTGGCTTGGCGCGTTTTGCTTTAACCTAGCCCGTCTACAGCTGTCTAGCAGCGCCCTCCTTCATCAGCTTCGTCAAAAAAATACAGCCTTATTTGGAATGCTGGCCACAGGAGCTGGCCATAGTGGCCATTTGCAATGTTTTTTTGACGCTGCAGTCTGCCTGGCAGTATAAGTCATTGATATCAAAGGCATTTATAATTCTGGCACGAAAATAGCTTAAGTAATATTAAGCATACTTAAGGCGTCCCATGTTATGAATACGCAATCCAACTCAAATGTTATTAATTTAGAAAGCTCTGCGGCTAAGCGCTTTGCCAGTACAGCTAAAGAGCTGCCGCTGCTAGCGCTATCCCATGAAGAGTTGCGTCAGCTGTTATCCAACCAATTGCAGAGCACTTTGGATGTGCAAGATATTTTAATGATGTTTTTTAAAATATCACAGCGCATGATCAGCTACGACTCACTCACTTACAAGCATGAGAGTCAAAGCGTTGCTGTAGAGTTGGGCGTCCTGCAAAAGCATCGCGTGGCCTATAACTTGAACTATCAAGGTGAGTATTTGGGCAATATTGTCTTTAGCCGAGGGCGCAGCTTCACTGAACAGGAGTTGGGTGATTTTGAGTCGATCATTGCCAGTTTGATTTTCCCATTGCGCAACGGTCTGCTCTACGCTGCCGCACTGCAAAGCGCCCTTAAAGATCCATTAACTGGGGCTGGCAATCGGATCTCTATGCAGCAAACCTTGCAGCGTGATATTGATACGGCGCAGCGTCATAAGCAGCCACTGTCGGTACTGATGATTGATATTGATTACTTTAAACGCATCAATGATTGCTATGGCCACAGTGCTGGCGACTTGGTGCTGGTAGAAATCGCCCAAGCTATCCAAATGCAATTGCGCAGCACCGATGCTTTATTTCGCTACGGCGGTGAGGAGTTTTTAGCTGTATTGCCGAACACTTGCGAGGCAGATGCTCTAGTGGTGGCAGAAAGATTGCGCGCAAGTTTAGCAGCATTGCTCATCAACTTCGCTGGGGAAGAAATATCTATAACAGCAAGTTTAGGCTGCGCGACATTAGGCTCTGATGACTCACTGAGCAGCTTGTTACAACGCTCTGATGTAGCCTTGTATGCTGCCAAGCGCAAAGGTCGTAACCAAGTCCAAGTAGCGCCCTAGTTTAGAGCGCTACAATATTTTCTGCGTTTAATTACTCAGGACGTAAACGGCGCACTGGTGCTTTTTTATTGCCGGCAGGCGCATTGCTCCGAGGCTTTCTGGAGTCTTTGGAAAACTCAGCAGGCTGCTCTTTACTGGTGGTGTAAACGGTTTTATCCGCACCACGGCGAGCACCATGACCAGCTCCTACAGGTTTCACTGTTTTACGTTGCTGACGCTCAAGCTTCTCTTTAGCTTTTAGGCTCATTTCCGGCAAAGCAATCGGCTCCAGACCCACCTCTTTACTGAGAATATCCACTTCAGACTGAGTCATTTCACGCCAGCGCCCCATGCGTAATTCAGACGTCAAAAACACTGGTCCAAAACGCACACGCTTAAGACGGCTGACCACCACATCCTGTGATTCCCATAAGCGTCGCACTTCACGGTTACGCCCTTCCATCACCACACAATGGAACCAACGGTTAAAGCCTTCACCACCTGGCGCTGCTTTAATGTCAGTAAACTTGGCCGGACCATCATCAAGCATCACACCTTTCTTCAGATTATCGATCATCTCTTCAGTGACCTCACCGCGCACACGCACGGCGTACTCACGGTCCATCTGATAAGACGGGTGCATTAAACGGTTAGCCAGCTCGCCGTCGGTGGTAAACATCAGCAAGCCTGTGGTGTTGATATCTAAACGACCAATATTGATCCAGCGCCCAGCATGGGGCTTGGGAATCCGATCAAAGACTGTGGGGCGGCCCTCGGGGTCGTTACGGGTGCAAACTTCACCGTCGGGTTTGTTGTAAATCAACACACGGCGTTGTGCATAGTCAGCAGCATCGCTTTTCAATGGGCGACCATCAACAGCGATGGCATCTAGACTATCGACTCGAGTGCCTAGCTTAGCAACGCGAGAGTTAACCTGTACACGCCCCTCTTGAATCCAGCGCTCCATTTCGCGGCGCGAGCCGACACCCATGCGCGCCAAGACTTTCTGTAGTTTTTCGCCTACTGGTGCGACAGTAGTTTGTTTGGTTTTATCGTTCATTCTAAGCACCTCCCGGTGGGTTACTTTCAGTTATTAATTTGCATAATTTGCAAGTTGCTTATCATACGCTCAGCCCAGCTATTAGACGATATAAATCAATCAGTGCGCTGAGTTAAATGCCATGCTTGGTGAATTTTCTTATTGCGCGCAAAGTCTGGATCAAAGGTTTGCGCAGTGATATTGGTCACTTGATAGCGGGCCTCAACACTTTCATCCATCACAAAACGGCGGAAATTATTCGAGAAGTACA
This sequence comes from Gammaproteobacteria bacterium, assembly GCA_012518175.1. Taxonomy (GTDB): domain Bacteria; phylum Pseudomonadota; class Gammaproteobacteria; order Pseudomonadales; family Pseudomonadaceae; genus Denitrificimonas. Next base: position 14,569 of record JAAYTE010000195.1, read on the forward strand.
GGCTACCGCCTGGTGCTAAACGGGCCATGGCGCGATCAAGCAAAAGCACATGGTCGCGCTGGATATCAAACACATCATCCATTCGCTTAGAGTTGGAAAACGTCGGTGGATCGACAAAGATCATGTCGTAGATTTCCCGATCATTTTCCAACCACGCCATAACGTCTGCATGCACTAAACTGTGTTTATCTGAAAAACCATTTAGCGCTAGATTGCGCTTAGCCCAATCCAAGTAGGTTTTCGACAAGTCAACACTGGTAGTACTGCGCGCACCGCCAGCAGCTGCATGCACGGTTGCGACCGCGGTATAGCAAAACAGGTTCAAGAAGCGCTTGCCCGCTGCTTCTTTTTGGATGCGCATACGCATCGGGCGGTGATCAAGAAACAGCCCTGTGTCCAAGTAGTCAGTCAGGTTTACCAGTAACTTAACACCACCTTCAGTGACATTCATAAACTGCCCGCGCTCGGCTTGGCGCTCATACTGGCGGGTGCCCGCTTGACGTTCACGGCGCTTAATTACAATGCGCTCAGGTGGCACATCCATTACCGTAGGGATTGCTGCTAAAGCATCTAAGAAACGCCCTTGAGCTTTTTCCGGATCAATGGAGCGCGGTGCAGCATACTCTTGCACGTGCAGCCAGTCAGCATAAACATCAATGGCTAACGCGTACTCAGGCATATCGGCATCGTAGAGTCGGTAGCACTCGATCTCTTCTTTGCGCACCCAGCGGCCTAGCTGCTTAAGGTTTTTCTTTAGGCGGTTAGCAAACATCTGCCCGCCCTCGCTCAGACGTGCAGATTCCGCGGCAACAGGCACTGTTTCTAGCTCACCAGTTAAGCGCGGTGCTTCATCGTCAAAATCACGGCTTGGCTTAGCTTGCCCGTGACTACTGGCGCGCTCAGTGGTGACGAAGCGGTCAGGATTAACTTGGAACAATAACAAGCGACATGGCAGAGCACCATTAAACAGTGAGTACTGTTTATGACTGCGCAAGCCCATGCGCTTACCGAGTTCAGGTGCGCCGGTAAAGACTGCCGCTTGCCAACCTAAGCAGGCACTGCGTAAGCGCTCACCTAAATACTGGTAAAGATACAAAAGACTGGCTTCATCACCTAAGCGCTCACCGTACGGCGGGTTGGTAACCACCAGTCCAGTTTGCCCTTGATCCGGCTTAGGCTCGAAGGTTGCCAACTCACCTTGATAAATATTGACCCAGCGTGCCAGTCCCGCGCGCTCAATATTATTGCGGGCGGGCTGAATCAAGCGCGGATCCGCTTCATAGCCGCGAATCCACAATGGCGTCTTGGCTAAGCCCGCTTGCGCACGTTGTTGCGCTTCTTCGTAGAGCGGCTGCCAGGTTGCGGGGATATGCCCAAGCCAATTGCTAAAACCCCAGCGCTCACGGCGTAAGTTTGGCGCAACATCCGCTGCCATCATCGCCCCTTCAATTAAGAAGGTTCCAACCCCACACATTGGGTCCACTAACGCAGCTCCTTGTTTGGCCAATTCAGGCCAGCCGGCGCGGAGCAAAATAGCTGCAGCTAAGTTTTCTTTGAGCGGTGCTGCCCCTTGCTGCAAGCGATAGCCGCGCTGATGCAAGCTGGTGCCGGACAGGTCTAGCGATAAAGTTGCCTCACCGCGGCGCAGGTGCAAATGAATCCGCACATCGGGATTGATTTTATCAACAGAAGGACGGTTGCCCTCGGCATCGCGTAAGGCATCAACAATGGCATCTTTTACTTTTAACGCGCCAAAGTGGGTGTTATCAATCCCAGAGCCACGGCCGGTAAACTCAACAGATAAAGTACCACTGGCAAGCAAATGCTCCGACCAATCAATGTCGTTTACGCCGTGATACAAATCTTCAACTGTTTTTACGCTAAAGCGCTTTAACACCAGCAAGACGCGGTTAGCCAACCGTGACCACAAACACATGCGGTAAGCGGCCTGCATCGTACCGCGTCCTGATACGCCAGCCAGTTGCTCGCGAGCATCCGATAAGCCCAAGGCTTGTGCTTCATCAAGCAACAAACCCTCTAGACTCTTGGGACAGGTTAAATACAGTTCAACTTCTTGATTGGCGGGCATAAAATTTCCAGTGAGTACTTAATTTAAAACTTTTATAGAAGGGTTTTCGTAAGGTTAAAATAACCTTTCATCGAATTGTTCCCAATTACGAGCCGTGCTTGTGACTATTCCGCTGAGTTGTAACACAGGTGCCAAGCGCATAAACACTCAGCTGTACGGCTTAGCCATTCAGCAAACCGCCCCTTATGCTTTTTATGCTTAAAAGAGC
>JAAYTE010000196.1 GCA_012518175.1 Gammaproteobacteria bacterium
AGCTCGCGGCAAGCAGCATGATTGACTGCAGCTAGAACCAAAAGCTAAACAATATTTTAATACTCAGCTAATGAGCCAATAAAAAACGCCCGCTGCATTCAATTGCAGCGGGCGTTTTGTTTTACAGCGGCCTAAGGTTTATTTAGGCCTTGTCATCTGTTGCGCTTACGAGCGAATAATGTGATCAAAAGCACTCAATGACGCTTTTGAGCCTTCGCCCATGGCAATGACGATTTGCTTGTAAGGTACAGTTGTGACGTCACCTGCAGCAAACACGCCGGGGATGTTAGTTGCGCAGCGGGCGTCGATTTCGATTTCGCCGTGCTTAGACAAGGCAACCGAGTCTTTCAGCCACTCAGTATTCGGCAACAAACCAATCTGCACAAAGATACCATCCAGATTCACCGTATGGCTTTCTTCAGTGTTGCGATCTTGGTAGATCAAGCCTGTTACTTTACTGCCGTCACCTACCACTTCAGTGGTCATAGCGCTCTTGATCACCGTAACGTTTGGCAAGCTTTTGAGTTTTTTCTGCAACACTTCATCAGCGCGTAAGGTATCAGCAAACTCAAGCAAGGTGACATGCTTCACCAAGCCAGCTAAGTCGATCGCGGCTTCAACACCTGAGTTACCGCCACCAATCACTGCAACATCTTTACCTTTGTATAAAGGACCATCACAGTGCGGGCAATATGCCACACCACGGGTACGGTACTCTTGCTCGCCGGGGACGTTCATTTCACGCCAGCGTGCACCGGTCGACAGGATCACAGTTTTAGCTTTTAAGCTGGCACCGGATTCAAACTCAACTGTATGCAAACCACCCTGCTCTGTTGCAGGAACTAAACGGCTCGCCGTTTGCAGGTTCATCACATCGATATCGTACTCACGCACATGCTCTTCCATGGCGCGCACCAATTTTGGACCTTCTGTTTCGGTGACTGAAATAAAGTTCTCAATCGACATAGTATCCAAGACTTGGCCACCAAAACGCTGCGCAGCAATACCGGTACGAATACCTTTACGCGCCGAGTAAATAGAGGCTGCAGCACCGGCTGGGCCACCACCAATGACCAATACATCAAAGGCGTCTTTCTCATTCATCTTCGCCGCGTCACGCTCTGCGCTACCGGTGTCAACTTTAGCGAGAATCTCTTCAACATCCATGCGGCCTTGGCCAAACATTTCACCGTTGAGGAAAATCATCGGTACCGACATCACCTGGCGCTCTTCAACTTCGTCTTGGAAGAGTGCGCCATCAATGGCAACGTGGCGGATATTTGGGTTGAGCACAGCCATTAGGTTCAGTGCTTGTACTACATCTGGGCAGTTCTGGCAGGACAGTGAAAAATACGTCTCAAAACTATAGCTGCCTTCCAGCTGAGCGATTTGCTCAATCACTTCTTGCGATAATTTAGATGGGTGTCCGCCGACTTGTAGCAGCGCCAACACCAACGAAGTGAACTCGTGGCCCATTGGGATACCAGCAAAACGTAAGCTGATCTCTCCATTAATACGGTTTAAAGAAAACGAAGGTTTACGTGCATCATCACCGTCAGTGCGTAAGGTGATTTTGTCACTCATGCTGGCAATTTCTTCCAGCAAGTTTTTTAATTCGGTGGATTTGGTTCCATTATCAAGGGACGCAACGATCTCGAAAGGCTGCGTCACCTTTTCTAGGTAAGCTTGTAATTGTGCTTTTAAATTAGCGTCCAACATGATCAATATGCTCCAAAATCTGATTTTTAAAAATAAAACGCCCGGGCAGTGTGTGCCCGGGCGTCGGGCTTACGGAGTTGGATCACAACCTAGCAAGCAGAGATAAAAAGCAAGGAGTGATCCTTAGATTTTACCTACTAAGTCTAGTGAAGGAGACAGAGTTGCTTCACCTTCTTTCCACTTAGCTGGGCACACTTCACCTGGGTGAGCGGCAACGTACTGTGCTGCTTTAACTTTACGCAGTAACTCTTGTGCGTCACGGCCAACACCACCAGCGTTGATTTCAACGATCTGGATTTTACCCTCTGGATCGATTACAAATGTACCGCGATCTGCCAGGCCAGCTTCTTCAATCATCACACCAAAGTTGCGGGTGATTTGACCAGTTGGGTCACCAATCATTGGGTACTGGATCTTGCCGATTTCTTCTGAAGTATCGTGCCACGCTTTGTGGGTAAAGTGGGTGTCAGTGGATACTGAGTAGATTTCTACGCCAAGCTTTTTGAAGGTTTCGTAGTTGTCAGCTAAGTCGCCAAGCTCAGTTGGGCAAACAAAGGTAAAGTCTGCTGGGTAGAAAAACACCACAGACCACTTACCTTTCAAGTCTGCTTCGCTGACTTCGATGAACTCGCCATTGTGAAAAGCTGTTGCGTTAAACGGTTTAACTTCGCTATTAATATAAGACATTAAATAATTCCTTTAAGTGGTTAAGAACTTACGCTATTAATACTAGGTCATTTACACTCTTAGGCATAATTGATTGATATCATAGACTCGATAGCTAAAAACTATCAGCCCGTTTTCTATAGCACACAATCAAACACTCAGAATGCAAAATTCGCGGCCAGCACCCTATATAATAATTGGCCTGACTCACTCACAGAATTAACAACGCAACCCACAAGCCAGCAAAGAACCGCAGTGCGCGGTATCCTTGTGGTTATGTCTAGCTAAGGTACGTCCCTGTATGCAAATTTTCAAGGTCGGTGGCGCAGTTCGCGATCAACTTTTAGGCCGCACAGTGAAAGATATTGACTGGGTGGTAGTAGGTGCCACGCCAGAGCAAATGCGCGCACAAGGTTTTCGCCCAGTGGGTGATGATTTCCCTGTATTTCTGCATCCAGAAAGCGCTGAGGAGTATGCTCTGGCACGCACGGAACGCAAGAGCGGCCACGGCTACGGCGGTTTTACCTTCCATACCAGCCCTAGCGTAACCTTAGAAGAAGACTTATTGCGCCGCGACCTAACGGTGAACGCTATGGCGCAAGCAGATGACGGCACCTTATATGACCCCTATGGCGGCCAAACTGATCTTGCCAACCGAGTATTGCGCCATGTTTCACCAGCTTTTGCCGAAGATCCCCTGCGCGTATTGAGGGTTGCGCGTTTTGCTGCTCGCTATGCTTATTTAGGCTTTAGGGTGGCAACGGAAACCATGGCGTTAATGCGCCAGCTCTCTGCTTCTGGCGAACTACAGCACTTAACTGCTGAGCGTACTTGGCAAGAATTTGCCCGTGCGTTAATGGAAGACAATCCAGAGGTGTTTATTACTGTGCTGCGTGATTGCGGTGCATTAAAAGCCTTGTTGCCAGAAGTGGATGCGTTGTTTGGTGTACCGCAACCTGAAGAGCACCACCCAGAAATTGATACGGGCGCACATATTATGAGCGTGTTGCAACAGTGCGTACGCTTTGCTCAGCCGCTTAATGTACGCTGGGCTTGCTTGCTGCATGACTTAGGTAAAGGTACGACCGACCCTGCCCAGTGGCCTCGGCATATTGGCCATGAAACCCGCGGTTTAGCACTGATTAAAAAAGTTAATAAGCGGCTTAAAGTGCCCAATGACTGCGCGCAGTTAGCCTTTTTAGTCGGTGAATACCACACCCATGCGCATAGAGCCTTAGAGCTACGTCCAGCAACCTTATTAAAATTATTAATGACATTCGATATCATGCGTCGCCCACAGCGTTTTGCTGATTTTATTGCCGCCAGCGAAATGGATTCGCGCGGACGGTTAGGCTTCGAAGATCGAGAGTATCCACAGGCTGAGTATCTACACCAAGCAGCAGCAGTGGTGCGTGCTGTGGATGTTAAACCGCTACTGGAACAAGGCCTACAAGGTGCGGAGCTTGGCCAAGCCTTGACGCAAGCGCGCCAGCAAGCGTTACACGATTACGTGGAGCAAGCTCGGCAGTCAAACTAAACCGCGCTGGGCTACGCCTCTGTGGCCCCGCGCAAGGCTAAAGGGTCCAGCAAACCAGCCGCAATCACCATACCAACTAAGTCTGGCAAGGTTTGCGCCTGCATATGTTTCATCACCCGCGAGCGGTATAAATCCACTGTTTTCACACTGATCCCAAGCTGCTCGGCAACCTCACGATTGGTATAGCCTTGCACCAAAGGCAGCAACACATCGCGCTCGCGCGGGGTAAGACTGTCTAAGCGCTGCAATACAGCCTGCAAGATACTTTCTTCAGGCTCTGCATTAAAACGGCTTAGTGCCTGTTGCACGCTATCGAGCAACAGTTGTTCGTTATAGGGCTTTTCAATGAAGTCCACCGCACCGGCACGGAACGCACGCACCACTATGGGCACATCGGCATGGCCACTGACAAAAATAATAGGTAAATCCACGCCTTTAGCGCGCAAGGCTTCTTGCACATTAAGCCCCCCCATCCCCGGCATGCGCACATCTAAAATAACGCAGGCTCGAGTGCTCTGGGGCAGCGCATCAAGAAACGCCTGACCACTGGTAAAGGGTATTGCACACAAACCAATGGACTCTAATAACCATACAGTTGAGTCTAAGATTCCTTGGTCATCATCAACCACATACACGCTATATTTTGCACTCACAGTAAAGCCCTTATAATTATTTATGCTTCAACTGTAGCTCGCTCATCATTGCGGCCACGTATCGGTAAGCAACACACTAAACACAAGCCGCCTAACACTCCTGCTTCTGCCTCTAATGCACCACCAAAGCCCTCGACAATGCTGCGACTCATGGATAAACCCAAGCCCAAGCCTTCAGCTTTACTGGTATAAAACGGGGTGAACAGTTGCTCCAACTGCTCTGAACTTGCACCCGCACCCTGATCATGCACCTTAATATACACACACTCAGCTTGTTGCTCCGCGGTCACTAAAATCCGTGACCCATCCTGATGCTGCTCACGATTGGCTTCCAGCGCATTGCGCAACACATTGAGCAGCACTTGCTCTAATAAAACTCGGTCGGCGTACACCAACGGCAACTCCGATAACAGCTGTTGCTCAATAGTAACCCGCGCACTGCTTGCCTCCCAGGCACATAATTGCACCGCGTCTTGCAAAACTTCGGCAATATTCAATGCCTCGACCCGCCGCGGCTCTTTACGTAAAAATGCACGCAAACGCTTAATCACTTGCGCGGCATGGTTGGCATGCTCGGTGATGCGCTCTAAACCTTGCGCCACACGCTCGACCGGCAGCGATTGCTCTTGCACCGTTTGTAAATAGCGCAAACTGGCGCTGGCATAATTTATCACCGCGGCCAAGGGCTGATTAATCTCATGGGCAATGCCTGAGGTCAATTCCCCTAAGGTAATTAAACGCGTGGTATGGGCCAGCTCTTCTTGATGTTTACGGTGCTGTGCTTCGCGTAACTCTCGCTCTGCCATATTGCGCGCCACGAGCGAATAATAACGCTCACCACCTGCCAGCGTATGCGCCAGCAAGACTAAAGAAACCGGAAATGAAGCTAAATGACCATAAGGCTGAAAACGTGCTTCACAACTCCAACCGCCCTGTGCGTCAGCAGCTTGCCAGCCCTGCTGTGTAAGTTCAGCCAAGGTAGCAGCACTGACCACATCAGCCAGCTGCATCGAATGCTGCGATTCTCCCGCCTGTAAAGAGCGCCGCGCCGATGGATTCATCCAACGAATCAAGCCGTTGGGATCAACAAATAAAACCAAATCAGTATTGACCTCAACCACTTCCGCAAGGCGGCGGCGATTCTCTTCCGCTTGCACCCGTGCAGTGATATCGCGCGACACACTGATAACTTCAACAATCGCCCCTGTATAGGTTTCACGAATTGCGCGGCTGGCAGTTTCAAACCACAGATAATGCCCAGCCCGGTGACGCACTCGCAAACTCATGGTGTGATAACCGTCTTCGGCTAACGCGTTTTTTGCTCGCTGCTCCACCAGCAGCACACCTTTTTCATGCAGCAACGCCTGACAACGCATGCCCTGTAGCTCTTCAGGCCAATAACCCAGTAAGCGCCAAGAAGCGGGTGAGGCGCTAATAAAACGGCCATCTGGCGTGTGTCGTGAAATCAGATCGGTAGTGTTTTCAGTGATTAAGCGATATAGACGCGAAGACTGCGCGGCATTGTGCAGTTGCTCTGCTTGCTCAGTGATATCGCGGCCACGCACTAAAATACGCTGCTGCTCTGGGCTGGGAATATAACTCCAAACAAAAGTACGCTGAGCAAACTGCGCCGGTACATCTTCAATCACCCGCTGTTGAGTTAAACAACTGCGCACTAAATGCTGATGGTTATTCGGTAAAGCTTGCAGCAGTTGCTCGCCAATATGCGGCCCAAATAAAGCTGCTGCAGTTTTATTCACCTCAAGCAAATGCGCTCGCCCGTCAACCCACAAAGCTGGATGTGGATCACTGGCTAATAATTCCACGGGGCGTGCTTCAGCCTGCGCACAGCGCAACCATGCAGCAAGCACCGCCAGCACACTGTCGAGGGCACACTCTGGTGCACTCTGCTGCAGCTCAATCACCACCAGCCCTGGTTGCTCTGGGTACAGCG